>JAABTR010000551.1 GCA_011389755.1 Deltaproteobacteria bacterium
AAGGGTGAGATGGAGATCCGCGTCTTTTCGCCGATCCCGGATCGCATCGTCCAGCTGCCGGTCAAAGAGGGCGACAGAGTAAAAAAAGACGCCATCCTCGCGGTGGTCCGTTCGGAGATGTTGACCCAAGGGGTTCGTCAGGCGTCGGGCGGGCTGGATGCCGCCAGAGCGCAGCTTCGGGCCACCCAAGATCAGATGGAGCGCCTGCGCGCCCTCGAGGGATCGGGCGCCGTGACCAGCTCGCAGCTTCTGTCGGTGGAGAGTCAGCTCGCCGCGGCGGAGGCCCAGGTCAGGCAGCTGGAGGCGACCTTGGGGCAAGCCAGGCAGCGCCGGGGGGACGCCGTCGTTCGTTCTCCCATCGAAGGGATCGTCGCGACGGTGAACCTCGAGGTGGGCGATCTCGCCGCGCCTCAGATCCCCATCGCCGTCGTGGTGAAGATGGACACGGTCACCTTGGTGGTCCGGGCTCCCGAGACTGATCTGCCTCAACTGCGCAAAGGTCAACCGGTGGTTTTTTGGCTCACCGTGGACCCCGAGCAAAAATTCCGGGCCGCCGTGTCCCGGATCAGCCCGGTGCTCGATCGCATGAGCCGGACCGCCCTGCTCGAGGTGGATTTTCCCAATGAAGAGAGGCAACTGAAACCCGGTATGCTGGTTCACCTGGAGGTGGAGGTCGAGAAGAAGCCCGACGCATTGTGGGCGCCCAGCGACGCCCTCACCGTGACGGCCCAGCGTCGAGACGGTCAGACGCTCCACCGCGCCGTGGTGGTCAAAGACGGCCGCGCTGAGGAGCGGCTGGTGCGCGTCGGGATGAGAGACGGACACAAGGTGGAGATTCTCGAAGGCCTCACGCAAGGCGAGCTGATCGTGACAAAGGGCCAACACACCTTGGCCGATGGGGATCATGTGGAGGTCCAGGACGAGGGTGGCAGGCCTTCGTCTCAGCCGGCCAAGCCGGAGCCAGCCGTCCCGGAGACGACGCCGGCGCGTGGAGACCGGGATTCGAGCAGTCAATCATGAGACGTTTGTCCGAGCTCGCGGTCAAGTTTCGAGTCACGTTCTTGATGATCTACATCGCGGTCGTCGGCTCGGGGCTCTACTTTTTGTCCGGTCTACATCTCGATATGTACCCCGACATCACCTTCCCGATGATCGGTGTCGTGACGACCTACACGGGCGCCTCTCCAGAGGACGTCGAGCAGCTCATCACCCGCCCGGTCGAGGAGGCCACGGCCGCGGTGGAGGGCGTCAAGCACGTCAACTCCGAGTCGCGCGCCGGAGCGTCCTTGGTCTTTGTCGAATTCGAGTGGGGCACCGACCTCGATCAGGCGGAGATCGACATCCGCAGGAATCTCGATTTCTTCCGGGAGAGGATGCCCTCCGACGCGAATGAGCCGATCACCTTCGCCTTCGACCCGTCGATGCAGCCCGTCCTCATCTTCGGGATCTCGGGGCCCTTCGATCAGGCCAAGCTGCGGGAGATATCCACGCGGGAGATCGAGCCGCTGCTCGAGCGGGTCCCCGGTGTGGCCCAGGCCGAGACCCTCGGCGGCCTGGAGCGGGAGATCTTGGTCGAGGTGCTTCCCGAGCGGCTCGCGGCGTCTTCTTTGTCGGTGAACCAGATAGTCGGCGCGCTGAGGCGGGAGAACGTGGAGATCCCCGGCGGAGAGGTCATCCGCGGAGAAAGGGAGCTGTCCATTCAGGCCCACGGCGCCTTCGACTCGGTGGAGGAGATCCGCGACATCGTGGTGGGGGTGGCCGGCGGCAACCCCGTCCTGCTCAGGGATATCGCGAACGTCGAGGACACCGTGGCCGAGAAGACGCGGGTGACGCGCGTGGACGAGCACTCGGCCATCATGCTGATGATCCGCAAGCAGTCGGGCGCCAACACCGTCCAGACCGTCTCTGCAGTGGAAGAGGCGCTCCCCCGCATCGAGAAGAAGCTCGCCGAAGGCATCGTGCTGCGGCCCATTTTCAACCAGGCCGATTTCATCAGCTTGTCTCTGGGCAACCTGTCCACCACCGGGCTGCTCGCCATCGCCATGGCCGTGGTGGTGCTGCTTTTATTTCTGCGGTCTTTTCGCGCGTCGTTCATCGTGGGGCTGGCGATGCCCATCTCCATCTTGCTCACGTTCACGGTGATGTACGCCAAGGGGCTCACTCTCAACATCATCTCCATGGCCGGCTTGGCGCTGGCCATCGGTATGTTGGTGGACAACTCCATCGTCGTGCTCGAGAACATCTACCGGCACCTGGAGATGGACAAGAGCCCGTCCCAGGCCGCGGTGGAGGGCGCGTCAGAGGTGGCGACCGCCATCTTCGGCTCCACCTTGACCACCATCGCGGTGTTCGTGCCGGTGCTCTTCGTGCCGGGGCTCGCCGGGGCGATGTTTCGGGACATGGCCTGGACCATCTGCATCTCCTTGGCGGCGTCTTTTCTCGTGGCGGTGACGCTCATCCCGCTGATGGCGTCGGTCTTCATAAAGAAGAGCAAGCGCCGCAAGCTCTCGCGCCTGTCTCGCGTTTACGGGAAGCTCCAGTCGGTGACCTTGCGCTTTCGCGGCTTGAGCTTCGCCGCGGCGTGGCTCGCCCTCTTCGTCAGCATCGGCTTTATCGCCTTGAACATCATGCGGGGCAACAGCGAGTTTTTTCCCAAGGAAGACCGAGGTATTATCCTTTTTACGCTCAAATCTCAGGTCGGAAGCACGGTGGATCACATCGATGAGCTAGCCAAAAAGGGCGAGAAGGTGATCCGAAAAAACATCCCGGAGCTCGAGCTCCTCGCGACCGACGTTGGCGCCGGAGAGGGGTTCGCGGCCATGTTCTCCGAAGGGCGGCACGCCGGGTTGTACCGCGCCCGTCTCCTGCCGCTCGCTCAGCGCGAGCGCAGGCAGTGGCAGATCGAGGAGCAGATGCGAAAGCTTTTGTCTCGTATCCCGGGTCTCGAAGCCAAGGTGATGCAGCCTTTCATGATGGGCGCCGCAGAGGGTGACCTGGTGGTGAAGGTCGTCGGACACGAGCTCGCCACGGCGCGGAAGGTCGGGCAGGACATCAAAAAGCTCCTGGAGGGGATCCCCGAGGCCAAGGATGTGGTTTTTTCCCTCGAGGACGCGAGACCCGAGATGCACGTCCTTTACGATCGAAAGAGGATGGCCCGGCTGGGGCTGGCGGCGGCCGATATCTCGTCGAGTATTTCTGCCTTCTATCAGGGCACCATAGCCACGATCTACCGCGAAGGCGGCCAGGACTACAACGTTCGGGTGCGCGCCCCCAGGACCTTCCGCAGTCAACCCAGCAACCTCGCGGAGCTCACGGTGGTCTCGCCGCTGGTGGGCGCTGTGCCGCTTCGGTCGGTGGCCAATCTCGACGAGCGCGCCGGGCCGGTCAAGATCACCCGAGAGGACCAGCGGCGCCAGGTCACCGTGTCGGCCAACGCTCTGCCCGGGCAGCTGGGCGTGTTGGTGACCAAGATAGAAAAGGAGCTGGAGGCCTATTCCTGGCCCGAAGAGTTCGACTACGTGGTGGGCGGCTCCGCCGAGGACATGAAGGAATCTTTCGGTTACCTGGCCATCGCATTTTTGATTTCGATGCTCCTCGTTTACATGGTGATGGCTTCGCTGTTCGAGTCATTTCGAACCCCGCTTGTCATCGGCTTCACGGTGCCCCTCGCGATGACCGGGGTGGGGATATCGTTGTTCATCACCCAGACCTCCTTGTCGGTGACCTCCCTCATCGGCGTCGTGATCCTCGTGGGCATCGTGGTCAACAACTCCATCGTGCTCGTCGACTATGCCAACCAGCTCTGCGCACGCGGCTTGTCGCGCCTCGAGGCTGTGGCGCTGGCCGGCAAGAGGCGCGTGCGCCCCATCTTGATGACGACGATCACCACGGTGCTCGCCATGACCCCCATGGCACTGGAGCTCGGGACCGGCGCCGAGTCGTGGTCGCCCCTAGCCAGGGTGGTCATCGGAGGGCTCTTGCTCGCCACCGTCATCACCCTGCTCATCGTGCCGATCCCCTACGTCTGGATGGGCGGCGGCAAGGCGGCTCAGTGCGAGCGCATCACCGGAATTGAAGACGACCTGGAAGACAGAGAATAAAGAAGATCAGCGCAGCGCGGGGGTCGGGCGGGCCGCCACGGTGACCGGGATCTCCACGAGCTGGTCATCCCTCAAGATCTGCAAGACGACCTCGTTACCCACGCCCGCGGTGTTCGTCAGCCATGCAAGCTCCGAGGCGCTGTGCACGGAGGTGCCGTTAAAGGCGATGATGATGTCGCCGGCCTGCAGCCCGTGGGTTGCGGCCGGACCCCGCGGGTAGATCTCGGTGATCAAGATCCCGTCGCGGTTCCCGATGCGCGATCGCAGCGCGGGCGACAGCTCTCGGATCCCGATCCCCAGCCAGGCGGGCACCACCCGACCGGTGCGCCTCAGCTGCGGCAAGATGGCCTTGATCATATTGATGGGCACGGCAAAGCCCAAACCCTGCCCCGACGCCGCGACGGCGGTGTTCATGCCGATGACCTCTCCGTCTACATTGACGAGGGGGCCTCCGGAGTTGCCCGGGTTGATGGAGGCGTCTGTCTGAATGAAGTTTTGGTAGCCTCGCTGGTTCATGCCCAGGTCTTTGTAGTCGCGCCCCAGAGCGCTGACGATGCCGGCGGTGACGGTGTGGGACAGGCCGAAGGGGTTTCCGATGGCCAAGACCCACTCGCCGACCTCCAGCTTCGCAGAATCACCGAGGGTGGCCGGCGCGAGGCTCGTGCCTTCCACATGTAGCAGGGCAACGTCGATCCCGGGTTCTGCTCCAAGGGGCGTCGCCGGCAGCTCTCGCCCGTCCTCGAGCTGGACGAGGATCTCGTGAGCACCTTGGACGACGTGAAAGTTGGTGAGGATGGAGCCTTGTCCGTCGATGATGAAGCCGGTCCCCAAGGAGCGCTGGATGCGATCCCGGTAGGGCCTGCCCCAAAAATTGTCGAGCCCGGGCCACCTGACAAACGGGCTCTCCCGCACGATCTGAGCCGTGAAGATGCTGACCACCGACGGTTTGACTTTTCTTGAGACCGCGACGAAAGATCCCGGGACGTTGGGGTAGACCACTTTGACCGGCGGGGCGGGGGCGCTTTGCTGCTCCTCTTTTACAGGCGGAGCGCTGTCACGGCTTTCGCCGCTGATGGGCCGACAGGCAGAAGTGGAAAACAGAGCCCAGCCGAGGCTCAAGACGATGGCGCACAGCCGGTTTTTTTTCACGCGTGCTTGCACTTGGCCGACTCTCGAACGTAGGCCATGCGCAAATTGTAGAGAATCTCGCCGAGCAGCCGCTCCTCTT
>JAABTR010000552.1 GCA_011389755.1 Deltaproteobacteria bacterium
TGCACCATCTTGCTCGACAATTCCACGACCGCGATGACGGGCCATCAGGATCACCCCGGCACGGGCCAAACCGCAAAGGGCATCCCGGCCCCGGCGGTGAACTACGAACAGCTCGCCAAGTCTCTGGGCATCGAGCGCGTGGTCACCGTCAACCCGATGCACGTCAAGGAGCTGCGCAAGGTCCTCAAAGAGGAGATCGACAGCGACCAGCCGTCTCTGGTCATCTGCCGCGCCCCGTGTATCCTGCACGAGCGCCCCAAGCCGACCCACTTCGTCGAGGTCGACCTCGAGGCCTGCAAGGCCTGCGGTATCTGCTTCAAGATCGGCTGCCCCGCCATCGAAAAGGACGCCGACGAGAAAGCGCAGATCAACACGTCGCTGTGCGTCGGATGCGCGGTGTGTTCCCAGGTTTGCAACTCGGACGCCATGCACCTGGTTTCGTGGAAGGAGGCAAGAGCAAAATGACCGCTACCAGCTACAACGTACTCATCGTGGGCGTCGGCGGCCAGGGCATCATCCTGGCGAGCGACCTTTTGTCCAACCTGGGGCTGAAGCTCGGGCTCGACGTCAAGAAAAGCGAGATCCACGGGATGTCACAAAGAGGCGGGAGCGTGGAGAGCCACGTGCGCCTGGGGCCGAAGGTCTTGTCTCCCCTCATCCCCAAGGGCGAAGCCGACTTCATCTTGGCCATGGAAGAGGTCGAGAGCCTGCGCCACCTCGACTACCCGAGGCCCGACGCGACGATCCTGGCCTCCACCTTCCGAGTGATCCCGCCCAGCGTCACCTGCGGGGACGAGGCCTACCCGTCCCGCGATGACATCGAAGCGGAGCTCAACAGGAACTTCAAAAAAGTGGCTCTCATCGATGTCCCGGCGATCATGAAAAAGATCGGCAACAGCCGGACGGCCAATATCATCTTGCTCGGAGCCATGTCCTCTTTCATGCCGTACCCAAACGAGACGTGGAAAGAGGTGCTCAAAGAGAGCCTGCCCGCCAAGATCCTCGAGATCAACCTGCTCGCCTTCGACGAAGGTCGAACCGTGGGCAAGGAGCTCCAAAAAGGCTGGAGCTAGCCCCCGAGGTCCTCAGGGAACGAGCTTGTCCCTCAAACGAAGCATCGGTTTTTCAACGACGAGGTGAAGCGCGTAGGCGAGAGCAAAGGCGCCGACACACATGCCCGCCAGGAAAGCCGCCCATATCACAGACGAAGGCCAGCCGCTCAGCACGAGTTTTTGCGCCAGTGGTGTCAGGAGCCAGCCGACGGGGATATGAACCAAGTAGATCCCATACCCCAAAGTCGCCACAGGCAAGAACACCCTGTGTGAAAGCAGGCGCGCCGCCATGCCGCTGTTTGTGAGGAGCAACAACAAGACGGGAACATACATAAGGCTCGTCATGGTGCCCCATCTGAAGAGATTCACCTCGCGCCATGGACCAAACGCCCTCAGCGGAAGGCACAAGGCCAAAAGCATGGCCGAAGACACCCCCCACAAAAGGACGCGAGCTGTTCGTTTTGTTAGGATGCGCTCGACCTTGTCCGAGAAATGATACCACACGTCGGCCACCAAGAGGCCGGCCACTAGGGTGTCGTAGCGCGTGTGGGTCCGCGCATAGATAATTTTGAACATGGCTCCTTTTTGGTCCCAGGCGCTCTCATCGCCGTAGAAAACATAGAAACGGACAAAGAGGGCGGACAACCAAAGCAGGGTTAAAAGAGACCACCGCGCGCAGTGGTTCTTACATTTCGCAAGAAGAACGACGAGCAAGGGAACCACCACGTAGAAATGTTCTTCGACACACAGCGACCACGCCCACGGCATAGTTCGCGCATGGATGGGCAATCCGCTGTAATTTGCGGTGAATGTGAACTCCGACAAGAGCCCCGCCTGCCGCGCAGCTGACATGGGGAGAAGCATCACCAATGCCGTGAGAACGGCGTAGTACGGCGCGAACGTCCGGAGCGCTCGGCGAGCGTAAAAACGCCCCAAAGCACGGGGGCTCTTGTCGGATGAGAGGCTCCGGTAGGCTATCGTCCCTATGAGGAAGCCGCTGAGCACGAAGAAGAGATCCATTCCAAAGAAAACCCGATACGATAATCGAACGGCTTCGCCTCCCCTTAAGAGCCCCGAAGAACGGAGGCCCACGGTCGCGTGGTATTGAACGACCAGCAGTATCGCCAGCACCCGAATCCCGTGCAATGCCGGAAAGGAATTGGCCAGCAATCGCAGCTCAAAAAATCGCGAGAGCCGATCGCGAAGCCGAGCAATCGCCTTTGTGTTTTCTTCAACCGATCCGACAACATCTTCCCATTGGTCCACATAAGTAGCAGTGCGTGCCCCACTCATCTTTGGAGCATCCGTGGCCGTGTGCATAAACCTCTCCCCTCTTGCCCGCGCCCATCTCGCGCGTACGAATCCCTACAAGTCCTCCAGGCAAAACCTTTTGTTTCGACACGGTTCACTTTCGATGCGAACCGCTCTTTGGCTTTGTTTGAGGGTTACGGTGCCTTTGGCGCAATCACCGGACGGAAAAAGTTGCCAAATTCGCAACGCGTGATCAGCTTGTGGGTCCAAAGACTATCAAGTTCCATTTCCCCTTGGCAGAGCCGCACGTTTCCGGCGATCTCTGCCGACGAGCCCCGGGAGATAGCCCAAAATGGACAAAAAAATTCATCGCGAAACTCATGAACTCCTCGAGTCGGCGCCCGAAGACTCGGTGCCGCGTTTCACCCGCCGGGAATTCTGCGTGACCACCACCGTGGGGACCGGCGCGCTCGTCGCGGCGACCACCACGGGCTGCGGGACCGCTCAGAGGCCCAAAACACAAAAACAGCACAAAACCCCAAAGAAGCCGATGGAGGGCCGCACCGAGGTCACGCTGCGGATCAACGCGCGAGAGCACCGGCAGCTCGTGGAGCCGCGATGGACCCTCCTTCATGTGCTTCGAAACCACCTCGGGCTGACCGGCACAAAAGTCGGCTGCGAGAGGGGGGAATGCGGCGCCTGCACCGTCTTGCTGGACGACAAACCCCATTACGCCTGCATGCTCTTGGCGGTGGACGTGGAGGGCCGAGAGATCACCACCCTCGAGGGGCTGCTCGACGGCGAAGACCTCGGGGATGTTCAAAAGGCGTTCGCCGAAGAAGACGCCCTTCAGTGCGGCTACTGCACTCCCGGGCAGATCATGGCGATCGAGGGTCTCTTGCGCCAGGACCCAAGCCCAGGCGACGCGCAAATTCGACGCGGCATGAGCGGCAACCTGTGTCGCTGCGGCACGTATCCCCACATCAAAAACGCCGCCCACCGAGCCGCTAAACTCCGAGCCGGCCGATCGACGAAAGCAGGGGACGGAGGCCGGACATGACAAAAAACAAAAAGCGAGACTACTACATCGAGGGCCTCGAGCTGCCGCGCACCCCCAAGCAGGGAAATCCGCCCGAGCCCTGGACCGAGACCAACGTGGTCGGAAAGAGAATCGCCCGCGTCGATGCCTACGATCGGGTCAGCGGCGCCGCGATCTACCCGTCGGACGTCGTGCTGCCGGACATGCTCTTCGGCGCCATTCTGCGCTGCCCGCACCCCCGCGCTCGGCTGAAGAGCATCGACACGTCTTCGGCGCTCGAGGTCGGGGGCGTCCACGCCGTCATCTGTAAGAATGACCGCGAGGGACGCATCGACTGGGAGCGCAGCGGCAAAGAGGTCGCCCCCCTCTTCGATCCGGTCTGTCGTTTTCAAGGCGAAGCCGTGGCCGCGGTCGCCGCCGAGACGCCGTACGCCGCAGCCGACGCCCTGAGAGCCATCGACGTCTCTTGGGCCGTGGAGCCCCCGGTCTCCGACTTCAA
>JAABTR010000553.1 GCA_011389755.1 Deltaproteobacteria bacterium
GACGCCGTACGCCGCAGCCGACGCCCTGAGAGCCATCGACGTCTCTTGGGCCGTGGAGCCCCCGGTCTCCGACTTCACCGGGGCCCTCGAGCCCGATGCGCCCCACGTGCACCCCGGCGGCAACGAGGTCAAGACGGAGCGGCACGAGCGCGGAGACGTCGAAGAGGGCTTCGCACAGGCCGATGTCGTCATGGAACACACATACACGACCCCCTGCGAGCTGCATACGCCGATAGAACTGCACGGCTGCGTGGCGCGCTGGGACGGCCGAGACCTCACGATCTGGGAATCCACGCAGGGGGTCTATGCGGTACAGGAGAAGGTCGCCCAGACCCTCGGTCTGCCGCTTTCCCGCGTGAGGGTCATCGGAAAGTACATGGGCGGCGCTTTCGGAAGCAAGCTGCGGGCGGGGAAGTACACCATCATCGCCGCTTTGCTAGCCCGCAAAACCGGTCGCCCCGTCAAGCTGTTTCTCAGCCGGGAGGAGACCTACCTCGCCGCAGGCAACCGCCCGCCATCGAGGATGCGCCTCAAGGCCGGCGCGACCAAAGACGGTCGCCTCACAGCCCTCGATTTCCAATGCACGGCCACCGGCGGCGCCTACAAAGCGGGGGGCACTGCACTTATAGACTGGCTGATCCGAGATCTCTACACCTGCCCCAACGTGCGCACCGAGGCGACCGACATCTACATCAACGCCGGCCCGGCCAGGCCTTTTAGAGCCCCCGGTCATCCGCAGGGATCGTTCGCTCTCGAGCAGACGCTCGATGCCTTGGCGCGCAAAATAGACATGGACCCGGTGGAGCTGCGGCTCAAGAACATCCCCCTGGTCAGCCAGGCGCGACCGGGCAACCCGCCCTACACCAGCACCGGCCTGCGCGCCTGCCTCGAGCAAGGCTCAGAGGCGTTCGGCTGGCCAAAGGCTTCGAAGAAGGCGGACCCGCCTCCTACAAAAGGTCACACGCGACGGGGCGTCGGCGTCGCCTCGTGTCAGTGGGTCGCCGGTGGAGGTGGCCCCCCCTCCACCGTCATCGTGCGCATGTTCGCCGACGGCACGGTGGGGCTGAACATGGGCGCCAGCGATATCGGCACCGGGACAAAGACGGTGATGGCGCTGGTCGTCGCGGAGGAGCTCGGGGTTCGCCCCGAGACGATCCAGATCGAGAACGCCGACACCGGCACCACCCAGTACGCGACTCCCAGCGGAGGCAGCAAGACCGTCCCAACCGAGTCGCCGGCGGTGAGAGCCGCCGCGATCGACCTCAAGCAACAGCTCTTAAAAATGGCCTCCAAGCAACTCGAGGCGCCGCTGCAGGAGCTCACCTATACCGGCAGACAAATCGTCTCGAAGAGCAGACCCGACAAAAAAGTCGCCCTCGAAAATCTCG
>JAABTR010000554.1 GCA_011389755.1 Deltaproteobacteria bacterium
CTCAGCGAGATCGCCAACATCCTTGCCGGACAGGTCAAGAGCATCATGGCCGAGGCCGATGGAAACCTCAAAATCGGCATCCCCATTTTCGTATCGGGCACCATCGAGCAGTCCGACAGAATCGAAAAGCTCGTCGCCGACGCAAAGCTGGGCAACATCCCCATCAAGCTCATCGTTTTAATGGGCGTCAACCAAGCCGGATAAGGCTCCGTTTTCCCCCTTCGTGATGGACACCAAGCCGGCGAGTGCTGTTGTCAACCGCATATAGCCTGGTGAAGGCTTCGTTTTCCCCCTTTGAAAAAGGGAGCAAGGGGGATTTTGTCTCCCCCTTTTTCACTGTTTTTTTAGCTTAGAAGCGTCGCGATCCGCCCTGGAATCAGGTCCAGCGGGCTGATGTGGTCGACGGCTCCGAGGGAGATGGCCACCTTCGGCATCCCGAAGACCACACAGCTGCTTTCATCCTGAGCGATGGTGCGGGCGCCGGCGGTTTTCATCTCGAGCAGCCCCTTGGCTCCGTCATCGCCCATCCCCGTCAAGATGACGCCCACCGCATTGTTCCCGGCGGTCCGCGCCACGGAGCGAAACATGACGTCCACCGAAGGACGGTGCCTGTTAACGAGCGGGCCGCTCTTGACCTGGACGTAGTACCGCGCTCCGGAACGCCTCAGGAGCATGTGCTTCCCACCGGGCGCGATGAGCGCCTTGCCCGTGGTCACCGACTCGCCGTCCGTAGCTTCTTTGACCGATATCTCGCACAGCTCGTCGAGCCGATTCGCAAAAGACTGCGTGAACATCTCGGGCATGTGCTGGGTGATGACGATCCCCGGCGCGTTGAGGGGCATGCGGCGAAGAAGCCTCTCTATGGCCACCGTCCCGCCCGTGGAGGCGCCTATGGCCAAAATCTTGTGGGTGGTGCTCGCCAGCGCCACCGATTCGCGAGGAGCGCTCGCCCCAGCTTTTTTTAACCGACCGACGTCCGCATGGGCCACCACTTTCAACTTCTGCGCCAGCTCCTGGGCCATGTCGCCCACGGTGTAGGCCGCGCCCGGTTTGCAGACGACCTCGAGCGCGCCGGCCTCAAGGGCGTCGAGCGCGATGCGGCTGCCCGCGGTGGTCAGGGAAGACACCACTATCACCGGGAGAGGGTAGTGTTTCATCAGCTTGCGCAAAAAGGTCACCCCGTCCATCCGCGGCATCTCGATGTCCAAAGTCAGCACGTGTGGTTTCAGCTTGACTATCATGTCCCGGGCAACATACGGGTCGGGGGCCGCGCCCACCACCTCGATGCCCGGCTCCTTGGAGAGCTCTTGCGTGAATATCTGCCTGACGACCGCCGAATCGTCGACGATGAGAACCTTTATGCTCACCTCCGCGCCCTCCTCCCTTTAAGCCTTCGCGTCCTCGTCTTTAAAAAACGAACGCCGGTGCCTTGCAAGATCACAGCAGACGAAATCCAAAATCGAGTCTCTCGCCTTCCTCGGTTTCGAACTGCAACCGAACCGCCATGTTCTTGTCTTCCTCTATCAGATCGCGGCGCGATAGGATCCCCACATGGGGCACCCCCATCTCGTATTCGGCCTCGTCTCCGTAAGCGTCTTCGAGCAGAGCACCGCACACGATGTTGAGAATCTCCGCGAAGGCGTCGAGTGACTTTTGGCGCGCCATGGGGTCGTCTGGCTCGATCCCCATGAAGTTCGCGGCGAGCTCGGTCGCCACCGCCTCGGTGCTCACGATAACAAGCTCTATCTTCTGGTTGTCCTTTGTGTAGGAGATCCCCGCGCGGACCAGAGTGTCTCTTGTGAACTCGAGGCCGTCATCTCCTTGATCGATAAAGATAAAGGCCGCTTCTTCGAGGGTCTCGCTCAGGACCCGGGTGAGTCTACTCTCGCTGAGAACCGAAGCGCTCATTTGGAGCCTCCCGTGCTCGTGTGTCCCAAGACCTCCGTGACGACGTCTTTGAAACTTTCGGGGCGAAACGGCTTTTTGATGTAAGCGCGGATCCCCCGCTTCTTCAGCTCGTCGATCTTGGCCTGGCGCTTCTCCGACGAGATGATCACCACCGGCGTGCTCACCAGCATGCTGTCCTGCGACATCTTCTCCACAAGCTCAACGCCGTTCATCTCCGGCATGTTGAGATCGGCAAACACGATGTCGATCCATTCGGCGTCGAGAACTGTGAGCGCCTCTTTTCCGTTCCCCGCTTCGAACACCTTATCAACAACTATTCCGGACATCTCGATGGACTTACGGACGACCGACCGCACCACCGAGGAATCATCGACTATCAAGACATTGTAGCTCATAGGACTCTATCCCCTTTGCCCTGACAAGAGCGCATCCATTTCCTTTATCTGATCAACCGCCTCGCCGGCCACCGTCTCCACCTCTTGGACGCTCAGCCCGACTCTCTTTACGGCGTCTTCCTCGATGGTCCGTGCGAGACCGCCCACATCCGCCCCGAAGCCCAGCGTGTGGGACAGCGCGTCCGAGATGTGAATGAGATCCACGAGCAGGACGTCCGCGTCATCGGGGGCGCCGGCAGGCGCGTGGTGCCAGCGAATCGCCCAGCTCACCGCCACGGGCAGGTTCCACTCTTCGGCCATGACGTCACCCACTTCGCAGTGGTCTGTACCTATTACTTTGTGCTCCGCCTCTATGAAAGAGACATCACCCGCCCACATCCGCGACAGAATCTCGTCGGAGTCTTCCACGAGCACCGAGCCGATGGCGAGCTTTCCGATGTCGTGAAGCAGCCCCGCCGTGAAGGTCATCTCGGGAGGACGCCGCCCCGCGCGCTTCACCAGGTGCTCGGCCAGCACCGCGACCGCGACGCTGTGACGCCAAAACCCCTTCGCGTCGATCTCGTAGCCGGGGATCCGGCTTGGGAGAACCCGGCTGAACGAAGCGCTCGCGGCGAGCTCGAAGACCCTCCTGACCCCCATGAGCGTTATGGCCTGGCGCACCGAGGTTATCTGCCTGCGCGCGCCGAAAAAGGCCGAGTTTGCCAGGCGCAAGAGGTTGGCGGTGAGCGCCGGGTCGGGTTTGACGATCTTCTCAAAATCCGCCGCCCCCGCCGTCTCGTCGTCGAGCAGTGCGGCCAGCCGCGCCACCGCGGTCGGCAGCGTGGGCAGGCCCTTGGCTTTTCTTAAGACCTCCCGCGGCGTGATCATAACTCAACCTCCTCGCGGCCGGACTTGATAACCACTCTTCCCGTGGCGATGTGGAGCCTCGCCGTCCTCGATTTGCTCCCTCCGACGTCTTCGGCCGCGATGATGATGTCGTTCTTCCAAAACATCTTTCGCATGACCGTGTAGTTGCGCTTACCGATGTTGAACATGCCCTTGTCGTCGTAGAGGGCCCCACCGCCGGCGACCTTGACGGTCATCCGCTGTTTTTCGCAACCGAGCTTGTAAAGCTCCTGAAAGAGCAGCGGGATCCCGGTGTCCGCGAACATCGCCGGGTTCCTGCTCGCTTTTTCCGGAGATGCCTTCGATAAGGGTAGCATGTAATGGATCATACCGCCCGCCTTCACCACGGGATCGTAGGCGATGACCGCGATGCACGAACCGAGCGCGTAGGTCACGAGGACGGCGCCCGGATCCTTGGTCACTGCGAAGTCGGCGATGTCTATCGTTATGTTCTTTTGCATCTGTCCTACCCTGTAAGCTCCTCGGTTCGCCTCGTGATCAGCGGGCAAAAAAGATCACGGGGGTTTGCGGTAAATCGAGGGACGTATCGCTTCGAGGCCGGTTTTGAGGCCGCTCAAGGTCTCGGAGTGTCCGGTGATCAAGTACCCACCGGGTTTGAGCAACCGTTCGGATTCACCGACGACCCGCTGTCTTATGTTGGCGTCGAAGTAGATCATCACGTTGCGGCAAAAAACGAAGTCGAGCGGGCCTGCCATGGGAAACGGGATAACCGACAGGTTGAGGCGTTTGTAGACAACGCATTTCTTGACCAGCGGCTTCACCTCGAACGCCGCTGCCCCACCTGGCTGCTTGCGCTTGTCGAAGTATTTCGAGCGCTGGAGCCGGGACAGAGGCTCGAGGCGCGCCTCTTCGTACACGCCCGCGGCGGCGAGGCCGAGCACCTTCGTCGAGATGTCTGTCGCCAGAATCTTGAAGTCGGTGCCCTGCCTGCCGTCAAGGGCGTCTAGGATCGTGATGGCAATAGAGTAGGGCTCTTCTCCACTGGAGCTGGCCGCACACCAGAAGCGAAAGCGCCTCTGGCCCGCGCTGTGCCACTTTGAAAACTGCTCACTGAGCAAGTCGAAGTGGTCGGGCTCCCTCATGAAGCTGGTGAAGTTCGTGGAGATCGCGTCGAGAAACTGGACGAGCTCCTCGCCCTCGTCGTCCCCACTCAAAAGCTCGAGATAGTCTTCGACGCTCGACAGCCCCAAGGCGCGCAGCCTTTTGCCCAGCCGCGCCGAGACAAGGGTCTCCTTGCCCTCCTTGAGCAAGATCCCGCCCTTGTCGTAGGCGATTCGAGACAGCTGGCCGAAGAGCGCCTTGTTCATGATCCCACGACTGTTTTCCGATAGATGCGCGCGTTGGGCACGACCGGGCTGAAGAGATGACTCACTTCATCGGGCAGAACCTGGGTCTGCTCGTTGACGAGAAACCCGCCGTCGGACAGCGCGTCGTGAAACATCTCGTAAACCCGCACTCTCTCGTTGTGCTGAAAGTGCAGCAGCACGTTCTTGCAGACGATGAGCCCAAAGCTCTTTCGGATGGGGTCCAAAGTCAAAAGATCGTGCTGCTGGTAATGGATGCAAGCTCTGACATCCTCTCGGATGACATAACTTTGAGGATCGTCCGGCAGCGGCTCGAAGTACTTGCCGAGGATCTCGCCGGGGATCCGCCGAACCTGTTCGAAAGGATAGACGCCGTCGGCGATGATCTTCTCGAACAGGTTCGAAGAGTCGATGTCGGTCGCGAACAGACGCACGTTGCGAAACATGAAGCGTCCCATGCTCTCGCGCAGCATGATGGCCAGAGAGTAGGGTTCGGGACCCATGGCGCATCCAGCGTCCCAGATGTCGATGAACTTGCGCCCTTTGAGCTCGGGCATCGCGTGCTCCCGTATCAGCTCGAGCGTCTGCATGTCGCGGAAGAAGTAGGTAAAGGCCATGGTGTCAGTCCTCGTGAGTCTTTAAAAATCGGCGAAGTCGGGATCGTCTTCCATGGGAATGATCTCTTCGGGGCTCACCTTGATGTGCGAGTGCTCCCTTGTGGCGACCCGTTTTTTCTGTTTGTGTCCGTTCGGCTTTCCGTTCGACGAGCCTCGCGCCGGCTTGCGACTCTTTCGGGTGGAGCCGTGG
>JAABTR010000555.1 GCA_011389755.1 Deltaproteobacteria bacterium
CGATCTTCCCGATGTTGTAGAGCAAAGATGGTGTCGGGCGTATGTGGTACGACTCCTCGAAGGCGGCCAGCGCCGACTCATACCTTTGAGCGCTAAACTCCTCGACGCCGGTCTCGAACAGGGTGCGAGCCAGGGCCTTGTTATTGTCGGCGGCGGCGATGGCCGGGGCGATGAGGCAGACCAAAGAAAGCACCGTGCTTATGCCGCGTCGCATGGCCTGGCAGCGCCCAGATTGTGCGATGGTCTCACCGCTTGAGTCGTTGTTTTTTGTGCTCATCATTCATACTCGGAGATGATTTGTGTTTGGAAACGACCCGAGACAACCCCTTCCTCGGGGGCCTCGGCGGGTGTGCTTTTATTGTGGCGGCGCTTGTTCGGCGGTCGTTTGATGGGCGGAACAAAGGACGCCGCGGGGACCTTTTCCGGGTCGGCCGGTTCGGTCTTCGAAGCAGCGGACGGCTCGAAGAGCTCGACGACCGAGTCTTTCGCCTCGTGGCTCGAAGGCTCCTCGGGTGAGGTGTCTTGTTGACGCGCCTTCGCCCTCTCGTGCAAGGGATCCAAGCCCTGGGGCTCGATCTCGCGGACCACCGGCGAAGAACGATCTTCTGGGATGACGGTGACAGCCTCTGTGGTGGCGTGCCTGGACCACCACGCCACCGAGACGCCGGAGACCACGACGATGACGGCGGTCACCAAGGCGGCTGTCAGTCTCTTCCTCCACGTTCTTTGGTGTTCGGTGCCGGGGCGCTCGCGATCTGTTTGCTGCGTTCGGGCCCGAGAGGCCGACAGAGAAGAGACGGAGGATATGTCGATCTCGCTGATGCGCTGACTCGGCAAGCTCGCCACGCTCGTTTCTTCTTCCATGTCCTCTTCCTGAGCGGCGGACTTGGCCAGGAAGGAGCGGACGGCTTCGCCGACGAAATGATTTCGGGCCTTCAGGCGCTTGGCGAACTCTTCGTTGAACCAGCGCTTGACGTGTGCGGTTTGGGCGACGCCGCCGTGTTCTTCAGCCAGCTTTTCGAGAGCCGAGGAGAGCTCTTCCGCGTCAAAGTACCGCTGCTGCCTGTCCTTGTGACACGCGCGGGCGACTATCTCATCGAGTCCCGAAGGCAGGCTTGGATCGACCTGAGACGGCAGCGGCGCGGGAGCTGTGAGGATCTTGTGCACGGCGTCGGACGTCGAGACCCCGCTGCCGAAGGTGTAGGGCTTTTTGCACGTGCACAGGGCGAACAGGACCAGCCCGAGGGCGTAGATGTCGACGCGGTGGTCGATGCTGGGGCATTGGAACACGTCCGGCGCCATGAAGGAGATCTTGCCCTTGAACATCCCGTGGGACGTCAGGTCGGTCTGGCAGCGGCTTTTTGCGACACCGAAGTCGATGATTTTGATGTGACCGCTCTTGTCGAGCATGATGTTGGACGGGTCGATGTCGCGATGGATGATGTTCAGTTTCGCGCCGCCGGGGAGCGTCGCGGCGTGGACGTGATGGACCGCCTCGCACGCGTCGATGACCAGCTTGAAGGCGATCGGTAACGGGACGCGGCGACCCCTTTTTACGAGCGCCTTCAATATCGTCGAGAGGGTCTCGCCCTCGATATACTCCATCGCCAGGAACAGGTCTTTGCCCTGGCGCGTCAGACCGTAGACCTTGACCACGTGTGGATGGTTGAGCGCGGCGATGACTTTGGCTTCGTCAATAAACATCCGCAGGGCGGACGTGCTCTCGAATTCGATGGTGCGATCGCGGATTTTCTTGACGGCGACAAGCCGGCCGAGGCCTTCGTCTCCTTGCTCGAGCCCCAAAAACACATCGGCCATCCCTCCGGAACCGAGCTTGGCGACGAGTCGGTATTCGAGGGATAGATCCGCGATCCCGCTGATACGCTTGGCTTTTTTGGAAAGGCTCTCCATTGTGCGCTCCTTGGGGCCGATAAATGAACCGACTGCGCGGCAATCTACCGGGGTTTCATGACCGTCTCGTGAAGGAGCTGCGAAGATACGGTCGACACTTGTTGACATTATCGAAACGCAGGCTTCGTCGTCTCGAAATGTAAAATCTCGTCCAACGAGAGCCCAGAGCCTTGAATCCGGTTTCCCGGGACAGACTTGCCGGCCATGCCGGCGAACGAATCTGCGCTGATGACGAGGACTTGAAGGGCTTCTCTGGATGTTGGTACGTCGCTTGCTGCCACATCGTTTCGTAGGCGAAAATGTCCGCGTGCCCGCTACATTATCTCCCAGAGGGACGAGCCGCGGACCCGATGAGAAGAAGGGTGCGAGCCATGAAAATGCTCACATTAGGGACGCTGGTTCTTTGGGTCCTCAGCTCGGCCGCCTCTGAGCGCGGCGTCGAGATGACCCCTTTGGGGCAGAGCTTAGAAGAAAGCGGGTTCGAGAAGATCGACGAACGCAAAGGCGTGAAGGTTTACAAAGACAGTGATTCAGATGTCATTCGAGTCGCGGCCGAGGGGATCTTTGCGGGATCTCCGGAGGAGGTTTTTCAAGTTCTTACGGACTACGACGTCCAAAAAAGCGCCATCGAGCGGGTCGTTCAAAGTCGTGTCTTGTCGAGAGACGACAGCTCGCTCGTGGTGTACCAGCACCTCGATCTTCCGTTTATCGACGACAGGGATTTTGTCCTCTCGGTGACGTGGGGGCGGTCCAAGGATGCGCGGTGGATCGTTTATCACGCGATGGATGACGCAGCGGTGCCGGTTGAGGATGACATCGTTCGGGTCAAGGTCCACGACGGGAGCTGGCAGATCACGCCGGCTCAACAAGGGTCGTCCTTTGTCCGCTTTCAAAACCGCATCGACCTGTCGGGCGTATTTCCGATGTGGATGGCCAAAATGGGCGCCGGTCGGGAGCTGCCGAGGCTCTTCGAGAATCTTCGAGCTTTGGTGAAAAAGAAGACAGGTCGATAGAAAGGCAAGGTCTATCATCATGACTCTCGAAATGTTTTTCGGTTTGTTGGGAGCCGCGGTGGCAGCGGCTCTGGGGCTTGTGTACCTGCGCTACCGCAGGGGCTTCGAGCTCGGGCAGCGGCCTGTCTCGATGAAAAAATATCCATCGATTACAGTGATTCGACCCATCAAGGGGATGGACGCCGGCCTCGAACGCAATGTCCGCGCGGCTCTCGATCACGGCTACGCAGGGCCTGTCGAGACGCTGTTTGTCTTCGATGGCCCGGATGAGCCCGGCGTCCCCATCGTGCAAGAGGCTATCGACGCGTTCAGGCGAGAGGGGGGAGGAGATTCGCCGGCGAGGATACTTTACTCAGGCGACCCCCCCAAGGACCGCACAGGTAAGCTTCACGCGATGATCCGCGGCCTCAAAGGCGCACGCAAAGAGCTCATCGCGTTCGCCGACTCGGACACCAGGCCCCATCGCCAAAGCCTGAGCGTGCTCGTGGAGACGCTGCTTCAGCGAAAGGACAACGGATCGGCGTTTTTGCCCGTGTCGGTCGTCATGCCGCCCAAGACGTTCGGTGACGCGGGCTACGCTCTGCTTCTCAACGCGCTGTATAGCCCTTTCGCCGCCAAATCCGCTCAGAGGCGACAGGGGACGCTGCCTTTTATCATGGGGCAGATGATGGTGTTTCGGCGAAAAACCATCGAAGCCATCGGAGGGCTCGAGAGCGCGGAGGGCCAGCTCGTGGACGATATGTTCTTGGGGCGGCGCGTGTCCGAGGTCGGCCTGCGCAATGCCGTCGCCCCTGACCGGCTTTCCATTGTGGAGAACGGCATCGGGATCGGGGATTTCTGGGGGCACTTTATACGCTGGATCGCATTTTCACGCAGTGGGCTGCCCTCCAAGGAGCTCAAGCTGGGGCCGTGGCTCGTGGGCATGACTTTTTGGCTGGGAGCCGCAGGCGCCGGGGTTGCGGCAGCGCTCGGTGCCAGTGTCGCTTTTGGGGGCCTTTTTGCGGTTCCCATGTCCGTGATAGCGCTGATGCTCGGGCTCAACCGAGCGGCGGGAGGAGCGCGTTTGTCCTATCGCGGGCTCGCGATGGGGCTGCTCATCTTTTTGGTCGCCCCTGTGGTCTACGTGAAGGTGCTTGTGGGGCGCAGCGTGAGCTGGCGGGGTCGAAGCTACGCTCTGGGGTCCGACGCCCGCCTCGATAAGGGCGGACCGCTGGGGAGCCGGGACGGGGCGGATAATCGAGCGGCTTGAGCCAAAGGTGAGTGGTGCCATGATGGGGACAAATGAGGCGTCTGATCGAACCCGTGAAGGGGCGTTGCGCGAGCGGCTGGGCATTCCGGCGTCTGCGGACCGGGTTTTAATCTTCGCGGAGACGAGCCACTGGGATCCCAACTGGCTTTACACCTCAAAGGAGTATTATGCCCGGCGCATCGAGCGGATCCTCGACGATGCCATCGAGGCGCTCGCGGTTGAGCCGCGCCGGGTGTTCTCGATAGAGGCGCTCTTTTTTTTGCGGATGTACTTCGAGAAGCGGCCGGATCGCCGGGAGACCATTCGCCGACTGGTCAACGATAAACGGCTTCGACTGACTGGAACCGGGCTCACCACGCCGGATACGGTCTTGCCCAAGACCGAATCCATTTTTCGCGATTACTTGCTGGGTCGGCGCTGGCTTGTGGAAAACGGCATGACCCAAGAGCCCACTTTGGCGTACCTACCCGACGATTTCGGCTGCAGCCCGGCCCTGCCTTCGATATGCCGCGCCATGGGTTACGACAAGATCGGCATGACGCGGATCGACGGGATGTACTTCGTGGGCACGGATCTGCGCCCTCGGTCCGCCTTTCCCCTACCCGGCTCGAGCGCGGAGCTGCTCGCCGAGACTCTCCGCACAAGCGATTTCGTCTGGCGCGGCTCCGACGGGAGCGAGGCGCTGTGCCACTGGAACGCCTTCAACTACTTTCAAGGCGACATGCTGGCGCACATGGGGATCATCAGGTGGATGGGGCGGGTTTACGGCATCTCCTGGAGAAGCCAGCGACACCTGGCGCGTCGCATGCGGCGGTATGTCTCCCAGCTCGGTCCCCTGTCCCGCACGCCGTACATGTTTTGCCCCATCGGCTGCGATTTCAACTCACCCATCGAAGGGCTGTGCGGGCTCCTCGACAGCTACAACGAGCGCGATGCCGAGCGGACCGGTGTCTTCGCGGTCAACGCTACCATGGAGGACTACCTGGAGCTCGTGGGATGCCACAGGGACGAGCTTCCCACCTTGGAGCTGGATCCAAACCCCTACTGGATGGGGTTTTACGCAAGCCGGCCCGAGGCAAAGAGGGCGTGCAATCGCATCGTGCG
>JAABTR010000556.1 GCA_011389755.1 Deltaproteobacteria bacterium
CGTCCGAAGCGGTGCTCGCGTCCGAAGCGGTGCTCGCGTCCGAAGCGGTGCTCACGTCCGAGGTGCTCGTGTCGTCGCTGCCTTCTCCCTCGGTTCGCGTGTCTTGCGCCGACTTTGCTGTAAACTCCGTCGTGCAAGCAGCGATCCAGAAGAGACCGGTTATCACGAGCGTGAAACGGCAGCACCTCATCCAGAAATCCTTTCTACCAACCTTGTCCGGCATCGTGCTCAGCCTCATCAAGGCAGACAGCAAATTTCTGAGCCTGCCCCAAAACCGGCGAGGTGATCACACACCTTAATAACATACAACGATATGGTAAATGTTCAAAACATATCGTTAATATATACAAACGTGATGATGTCAATTTACTGCTGACATCTCACAGGGGCAAGGTACAACCACACAGGTCTCGGCGAGACGTTTGAGACCGGCCGACAAGGAGGAGCGAAGATGATCTCGAAAAGAAAAGCAGGCGTTCATTTTGGTGAGCTTACGATATTGGCGGCCATGATGCTCGGTTTGCCGCTCGCCTCATGCGACGACGACAAAACGACCGACACGGAGCTTTGCCAAAAAGCCTGCGACCAAAGCAAGCGCTGCGAAACCGAGACTTTCTCCTCTGACTATGAATCAGTCAACCAATGCGTCGACGATTGCATGACTGATGAGGTCATGCTGGGCGAATGCTTGGATGACAAACTGACACAGGAATGCAGGGCGCTGGCAGCGAAGCTGGAAAGATGCATTGTTTCTCTAAACTGCGACGACTATTACGACTACTGGGAAGAGCTCACCGAGGATTATCCCTGCAAGAACGAAGACGCCAATTTTATTGGGCAATGCGAACAAGAATACTACGAGGCCGAGGAAGCTTGCTATGACTCTCTGCCACAGGAGAACATGTCCTCTAAAGCGATACGACGAATAATTCGCGGCAGTGATTGACAAAATCGGCCAAAAACCAAATAACGAGGCCATGAAACTAGCCACACTCAAGATGAAGAATCGCGAGGTGGCGGCGATCGTCGCCTACGACGCCGCGGCGCCCCTACCGGTTGTCAATTCCATTTTCGGATTGGACTACCCCGAGGACCTGCTTAAGCTCATCGAATCGGGGCGCCTCGATGAGCTTAAAAGATGGCATGACGAAGAAGCTGACAAAAGCGCCCTCGTGAATTCCGATCTTCTCGTCCCCCTCCACGAAGCGAAGTTCGCCCCCCTTTATCGCAGACCTCGTAAAATATGGGGCATCGGGCTCAATTATGTGGCCCACGCGAGCGATCTCGACGAAAAAGCGCCGTCCACCGAGCCTGCGAGTTTCATGAAGCCGGACACGTCGATCATCGGCCACGGCGACGACATACTGCTGCCACTCATGTCCGAAAAAACAACCGGCGAAGCCGAGCTGGGCCTGATATTCGGCAAGCGCTGCCGAGACATCGACCGAGACGATTGGAAATCGGCGCTGGCGGGGTTCACCTCCATCATCGACATGACCGCCGAGGACATCCTTCGGCGAAACCCGCGCAATCTGACCCAGTGCAAAAGCTTTGACACTTTTTTTTCTTTCGGGCCGTTTTTCTACACTCTCGACGAACTCGACAACGTCTTTGCCACAAAGGTTCAAACAGTCATAAACGGACGCGTCCACGCTGAAAATGTGGTCTCCAATATGACGTTTCCACCCGACTATCTCGTTTCATATCACAGCAGGTTGATGACCATGCTGCCCGGAGACATCATCTCCACCGGCACCCCAGGGGCGGTCAAGCTCTCCCATGGGGACACCATCGAGTGTCGCATCGACAATTTCGAGCCGCTGGTCAACCAGGTCGTCGATCTCAAGATCGTCAACAAGGAGTAACTCATGGAGCTGGGACTCAAAGGAAAACCGGTCCTCGTCATGGCCGCCGCAGGGGGAATCGGCAGGGGCATCGCCGCCGAGTTCGCCAAAGAAGGCGCCAAGGTGATGATGTTCGACAAAGATGCCGACCTCCTCGAGCGCGCAGCGCTCGAAATCGGCGAGCAGACAAAAAACCGCCCGAGCTTTCAAGCCGGAGACATCTGCAAGGCCGACGACATCAAAAGGGTCGTCGCACAAACCGCCGAAAAGCTCGGCGGGCTCTATGGTCTCATCAACAACACCGGCGGCCCCCCCGCAGGAAAATTCGAGACCTTCGACGACGAGGCCTGGTTAAACGCGTTTAACCTGACCCTGCTCGCGTACGTGCGCAGCATCCGCGAGGCTCTGCCCATCATGAGAGCCGCGGGGGGAGGCCGAATCGTCAACAACACATCGTCTTCGATTCGAGCTGTCATCGACAACCTCATCCTCTCGAACGCGTTTCGAACCGGCATCATGGGGCTCTCCAAGGGGCTCGCCCGAGAGCTCGGCTCAGCGGGCATCTTGATGAACGTGATCGCCCCGGGCAAGATAGACACTCAGAGACTCGCGCACCTCGACGGACTGAGGGCCCAGAGGCAGGGGGTCCCCACCGAAGAGCTCAGAGCAGCTCAGGAAAAGGCCATCCCCGTTGGGCGCTACGGCACACCTGAGGAGATCGCCAAGCTGGCGGTCTTCCTCTGCTCCGGAGCGAACACCTACATCACCGGTCAGAGCATCCTCGTGGACGGCGGAATGGTTTCGGCGTACTAAAAGCTCCCCTTGAGCCTAAAAAGATCTCGCCTCTTTTTAGTTTTCTTTGATTCTTTGTAGATTGTGTTTGCCCATCAGGCGGTGGAACGTCTGGCGAGGGATATCCGCCTTCTGAGCCGCCCTGGCCACGACCCCATCGCAGGCATCGAGGATTGCCGCCAGATAGACCCGCTCGAATCGCTCGGTCACTATCCTGCGAGCCTCGTGAAACGGCAATTCCATCACCTCTCCATCCCTCGACTTGGGCACGTCGCCCCCGGGGCTGAGGGCAGCCTCAGGCCAATCGGGGAAGAGAAAAAGCCGCTCGATGACGTTGCGCAGCTCCCTGACGTTGCCCGGCCATGGGTGGTTGAGGAGCAGCGCGAGCATCTCCTCGGAGATCACCTCCTCGGGGTCGCGCTCGGGCTGCAGCTGCTTAGCGATGTGCAACGCCAAAGGGCGCAGGTCTTCACGGCGATCTCTCAAGGCGGGCATGTGCACCCTGAGCACGGAGAGACGATAGTAGAGATCCTTGCGGAACCGCCCGGCGTTCATCTCACTTTCCAGATCCCGGTTCGTAGCCGCTATCACGCGCACGTTGGCGGGTCGGTAGTCGTTTTCGCCGAGGCGTTGGACCTGTTTTTTTTCGAGCACGCGGAGCAATTTCGGTTGAAGAGCCGCATCGAGCTCGCCGATCTCGTCGAGGAAAACCGTCCCTCCGTCCGCCGCCTCGAACGCTCCGGACCTCTCGGCCACCGCGCCGGTAAACGCACCCTTGCGGTGGCCGAACAGCTGGCTTTCGACCAGGTTGGCCTGCATACTGCCGCAATCGACCACGATAAAAGGCCCTCCCCTTCGCGGCGACAAAGAGTGAACCGTCTCCGCGGCCAGGTCCTTACCGGTTCCCGACTCGCCCTCGAGCAACAATGTGGCGTCCGACGCCGCTGCCCGCTCGAGCAGCGCGAACGCCTGCCGCATCGGCAGCGACCGACCTATCATCTCACCGAACGCGGTGCTGGGGCTGAGGGGATACTCCTCGTGGCCGTCCATCAAGAGCAATCGCAGTGTCGTGTACCCGATTTCGATACTCTCCCGGCGCTGCAAGAAGGCGTCTTTGAAGCGAATGCCTCGGATCCACGTGCCGTTGCGGCTGCCGAGATCCTTTAGATGAAACCCGTCCTCTCCTGGCATCAACGAAAAGTGGTTTTGAGAAATCGCCTTGTCCGTGAGAACGAAATTGCATGATGGAGCCGTGCCGATGATCAGCCCGTAGGGGGGGATCTGCTTCTGCATCCCTTTGTCAGGCCCCTTGACGACTTTCAGCCGGGCCCTGCGCACATGCAAGGATTCCACCTGATCGGCTTGGTTGATCACCCGGGTGACCGGCTCGATTGTATCGTCGTAGGAATTGCTCATACCGTCCGAGATCCCTCCTGGGGCGCAGCATTCAAATCGCATCCGCGGTCATAAAATATTTTTCAAAAGTCTCGTCGCGCCAACTCCTTATAAGACAATTATAGTACAATAATCGGCCTCCGCTTCGAGGAGTCCTTTTTTTTCGTCCGTCGTCACCACCGGGTTGCCGCGCCGCGCAAGGCTAACCCGGATCAGACCCTAGATGACCGGAGGAAAGCCGGACTCGCAGTCCGTGAGGGGGCCGGCGATCCCCGACCAGCCGTTCCAGTTGCCCGTGGTGGCCGGGCCGGTGACGAGGACATCGGAGAGCTCGTAGGTGCCGGGTGTGAGTTCGAAAAGCTCAGCATTCCGACTGAGCAGGTAGATCCTCGCTGTTTTGTCGTCGAACAGCTCGCCCCCCAGGGCGTGGATCCCCCAGGTGCCGCCGGTAGCCACCGCGGTGCCGGTACCGGTCACGTAGTCGAAATCGTAGATATTGCCGGTGTCTATGGCCAACCCAGGGTTGTCGGTGATCTGGCCGCCCGCGTCGATCCCCGGCCCCATGTCGTCGATGTCGGCGACTACCGCGGTCGAGAGGTCGCTGACCACTTCGTAAGCAAAGTCCCCCTCCAGGTAGTCGCCGAGGAAGCGGAGCAGGCGGTTGCCTTGAGTGCCGCCCACGTCCGCGCCCGTGTCCATCCCGTAGAGGCGGCCGTCGCAGTCGGTGTACAGACCCTCGAGCATGATCTCATCGGGCATGATGCCCAGATCCTTGTAAACCGCCGGGCTCCCGTCCCGCGGTGGGCGCGCGACGTGGTAAAAGTATGTGAGGTTGTCCGCGTCGCTCAGGCGCGCGCCCACGAGGGATCCGTCGTCGAGCATGGTGATGCAGTTTTGACCGATGGGCAGGCCGGCGATGGCGCTCTGGGTCAGAGAAGCCACGGAGCCGTCCGCCTCCGACAAGGCGATGTGGACTAGCGCGTCGCCGCTCGAGTACCACACCTCGGGAAACTTGGGTGCCGACCACCCGGTGTCGGTGTCTGCGCCTGCGCTACCGTCGGTGTCTTGCGCGTCCGTCTCTCCACCCTGGCCTGACTGCCCCGCATCTGAGCCGGAGTCAGCGTCTGAACCTGGGACATCTCCCCCGCTGCCGTCCACTTCATACGAGCTGCCGGCAGTCGAACATCCGGCCGGCGCAAACACGCCAAGCGCGATCCAAACCCCGAGGAATGACT
>JAABTR010000557.1 GCA_011389755.1 Deltaproteobacteria bacterium
GAGATGCTCGAGCGGATTCGCCAAGAGGGTAAGGGCGACGCCCCGGCCGCTCTCATCGGTGAATTCGGCGTGGGTTTTTACTCGGTGTTCATGGTCTCCGATGACGTCACCCTCGTCACCAGGAAGGCGGGAGACGAGGCAGCCACCCGCTGGGAGTCAAAAGGAGACGGGACTTATGTGATCGAAGACGATCAGAGGGACAAGCCCGGGACCACCGTCACGCTCAAGCTCAAGCCTGTGGACACCGACGATGGCGTGGAGGACTTCACAACGGAGTGGGTGATTCGCAGGATCGTCAAGAAGTACTCCGACTACGTGCGCTACCCCATCGTCCTGCCTGTGACGCGCGAGAGGGAGGAAGGCGGCGATAAGAAGACCGTCACCGAGGACGAGATCTTAAACTCCCAAAAAGCGATCTGGCTGCGCGCCGAGTCGGAGGTGGAGCCAGAAGAGTACAATGAGTTTTACAAGCACATCTCCCACGACTGGGTCGATCCCCTGCACCGGGTCTTCATGAAGGTCGAGGGGCGCATGGAGTACCACGCGCTGGTCTTCGTGCCGTCCCATGCGCCGGTCGACCTCTACTACAAGAACTATGAGCGGGGTCTGCAGCTGTTCGTGAAGAACGTCAAGATTTTAGACAAGTGCGACGATCTCCTCCCCGAGTTTTTGCGTTTCGTGCGAGGCGTGGTCGACTCGCCCGACCTGCCTCTCAACGTGTCTCGGGAGATGCTGCAACAGTCCCGGCCCATCGCCGGCATCCGGGCCGCGCTGACGAAGAAGATCCTCTCCGAGCTCGAGAAGCTCAACAAGGAAGACAAAGACAAGTACCTCAAGTTTTGGAGAGAGTTCGGTCCCGTGCTCAAGGAGGGAGTCTCTTCGTCACCGGAGCACAAAGACAAGATCGTGCCGCTTTTGCTCTTCGAGTCATCCCACGATAATGAGCAGCTCACGTCGTTGTCGGACTACGTCTCGCGCATGAAGGAAGGGCAAGAAGAGATTTACTACATGTCCGGAGAGTCGAGACAGGCCATCGAGGGATCTCCCCACCTGGAGGCATTTAGAGACAAAGGGTATGAAGTCTTGTTCATGACCGACACCGTGGACGAGTTCATCACGACCACGTTGACGGACTTTGAAGGCAAGAACCTCCGCTCGGCGGGCAAGGGCGACGTGGAGCTTGGTACCAAGGAAGAAAAAGAGCAAGCGAGCAAGGCGCTCAAGGACAAGTCTCAGCAGTTCTTTGACTTTCTCGCGGCGGTTCAAAAGGAGCTCGATGACGACGTCAAAGAGGTGCGTCTGTCCAAACGTCTCAAGGACTCACCCGCATGTCTGGTCGGCTCCGAGCAGGATCTGAGCCCCCACATCGAGAGGCTCTTGGCAAAGAACAAAGTGGAGGTGCCGAAGCATAAGAGGATCTTGGAGCTCAACCCGGACCACGAGATCGTACAGAGGCTCAAGGCCCGTTTCGATGTCCGGCCCAACGATCTGGACTTGGGCGACCACGCCCAGCTTTTACATGGCATCGCCCTGATGGCCGAGGCGACCCCCCTGCCCAACCCAGGCAAATTCGCCAAGCTCATAACGCAGCTGTTCGAAAAGAGCCTCTAGCCCACCTGCGCGATGCGCTGCTTCGCCGCGTGTTCACTGGACTCGATGAAGCGGCGGGGCGGGGATGCCCGCCTCCAAAACCTCGCGTATCTTTCGCGACAACCCCTGGCTCGAGAACGGCTTTTGGATGAGGTGGATCCCCGGATGCAAGAGCCCATGCTGGTCGATGATTTCATCGTTGTATCCAGACATGAACAGGACCCGCATCTCCGGAAAAAAGCAGCGCACTTCTTCGGAGAGCTGCTTGCCGTTTTGCCCCGGCATCACGACGTCGGTGAGTAAAAGGTCGACCCGTTCCCGGCACTGGGCCAGTATCTGCCGCGCTCGCCGGGCATCGTGGGCTT
Source organism: Deltaproteobacteria bacterium (assembly GCA_011389755.1). Classification (GTDB taxonomy): domain Bacteria; phylum Myxococcota_A; class Polyangia; order JAAYKL01; family JAAYKL01; genus JAABTR01. Next base: position 1,956 of record JAABTR010000557.1, read on the forward strand.
CGAAGACCTTGTAGCCCTGTTTTTTGAGGACGTTGCATGTTAGGCGCCGCACGATGTCCTCGTCCTCCACGAGCAAGATGGTCTCCCCGGTCTTTTGAGCTGACGAAATGGGCGTGATGTCGGCCGTGTGCGCTATCTCGCAAGCGGCCCCTTCGACCCGCGGGAGGTAGACGTCGAAGGTGGTGCCGCGCCCGGGCGCCGTGTCCACGCGGATGAACCCCTGGTTCTGCTTGACGATTCCGTAGACCGTCGAGAGGCCGAGCCCCGTGCCCTTGCCTTTTTCCTTGGTTGTGAAAAACGGCTCGAAGATGTGGGTGAGGGTGTCTTCGTCCATACCGCAGCCGTTGTCTTTGACGCTCAAGACGGTGTACTCGCCTTCGCTCGCCTCGGGGATGCCGACGCACTCTTGGGCTGTGAGACGGATCAGGCGGGATGAGGCGATGATATTTCCGCCGCAGGGTATGGCGTCCCGGGCGTTGACCACCAAGTTGGCCAGGACCTGTTCGATCTGAACGGGATCCAGGTGGGCGCACAGGGGTTCGGTGTGAGGTCTCACGACGAGGGTGACATCTTCGCCGATGATGCGCCCGAGCATCTTCTCGGCGCTAATCAGCACCGCATTCAGATCGATGATCTTGGGCTCGACGACCTGTTTTCGGCTGAAGGTCAGAAGCTGCTGGGTCAAAGCGGTGGCCCGCCTCGTGGCCTCGCGAATTTCGCACAGATCTTCGCGCATGGGATCGTCCTGCGCGACTGAGAGCATGAGCAGGTCGGAGTAGGTAGTGATGACGGTGAGGAGGTTGTTGAAGTCATGGGCCACCCCGCCGGCCAAGCGGCCGACAGCCTCCATCTTCTGAGATTGGTGGAGCTGAGCTTCCAGCTTGGCGCGTTCTTCTTCGGCTTGGATGCGCTCTTGAATCTGACCTTTGAGGGCTTCGTTCGTGTGGAGCAGTTCCTGGGTGCGGTGTTCGATGAGCTCTTCGAGACGATCTTTGTACTTGGACAGCTCCATGCTGACGCGGCGCCTCTCCGTGACGTCGCGGACGATGAGCAGGTAGCCGAGCAGCGCACCGTTTTTGCCGCGCTGGACGTTGCCGGCGAGTGACACGGGGATTTCTCTTTCGGCGGCGACGAAGGCGGTCTCCATGTCGTTCGTGGTCTCTGAGCTCGAACGGGCAGGGCCGCTTTGGGGCGCGCTCATGAGCCACAATGGTCGATCGGCGCCTTTTGCAAAGAGCGTCTCGATATCGGTCCCGATCAGAGACTCGGGGTGGGTTTGAAACATTTCGCTGGCGGCCCGATTCGTGGCGGCGATTCGGCCGTCCGGGCGAACGAGGAACAGGGCATCCGTCATGGTCTCGACGATGTCCGCGGCCACGTTGGAGGGGCTCAGCTGGAAGAGCTTGTATTTCCAGATGGCGTAGGAGACGAAGAGGTTCCCCACGATGAGCGAGGTCACATAAAACGGCGGCATCTTTACGCCCAAGGTTTTCATGAGCGGCTCGGCGACGGCGCCGGCGATGACGAACATGATACCCAGCAGCGTAAATCGCAGCTGACCTTGCTTCTCGAAGCGTTCGGCGCGATACAAGGCCCAAAGTCCGATGCCCAGGGCCGCGAAGCAATGTGTGACGATCCAGCCGTAGCCTATGAAGTAGAGGAGATTTGGGACGGGCAGGCCGTACGACCACCCCCACATCTGTTGGATGGGCGGCCCTGTAATCAGATGGGTGGTCCCATCGAGCACCGACAGCGCGACGGCGGGTCCGAACAAGGAGATCAACACGGTTCTTTTTCGAACGAGCGCCTCTTGATCGGCCAAAGCCAGAACGAACAAAACGAGCAGCGGTGGTGACAGCGGCCAGAGGAGATCCACATGCCACCAAAACGAGGCCTGCTCGAAGCTCTGCGATTGGCGGTAACCGAACTCGATGAGCGCCTGCAGGGACATCGCCATGCTCAGAGCGACGTAGAAGCGATTCGCGAGTCTTTTGGAGTCGCGAAAAAATACGAAAGCCGCGACGGATACGCAGATAAAAAAGCATAAAAGCGGTATGAGAGCGAACGGATTCATCTGACGAAGCTCCGTTGTTGCGCAGCTAAAAACAAACTACCGAAAAACTGCTAAAGCGCTGTTTTGAAGCATTCCTAATATGAAGGGAGAACCTGAAGGGCGCAAATTTCATTAGCAAATTGAAACAAAAATGACGCGGGTCGATCAGCTGGCCAGGGCAGTCGCGCGAACTTGTGGTCGCTCTAACAAGGCGGCGCTCACGTTGACGAAAGCGTCTCTTTGAACCCCCTCGAGTTCTTCCATGATCTCCGGGCAGGCCTCGTAGAGGCTCTGTGCCAGCGAGGGGACCTTCATGGATTCAATGGCGTGTCTTATCCAGTCGCCGGCCAAGTGGATGTAGGGGTTGTCTACGGTCCAGTAGCGCTCTGCTTCACAAGGCTCGGTGACAGGTGCCAGCGGTTCCGGGCCAAACAGCTCCTCGAGGTCCGCGGCCATGAGCACCACGGGGTCGATGTGGGCGCGGGAGTAATTTTTTCGCGGGCCTATCTGAGAAAAACCCAGGTGTCCGTAGAAGCCGCGTTGGCTCGTCGATACGATGCACAGGATATGGGTGTGTTTTTGGTACAAGGCGTGGGCGAAGATGGCCCGCATCAGCTCCGTGGTCGCGGTTGTCCTGCGATAGTCGGGTGACACGGCGAAGCAGGTCGCTTCGCTCAAAAAGGCGCCCCGGTCGCGCAGACTCTTCAGTTGAGCGGCATAGAGACGATCCGCGGGCAGTCCCACGGCGACCGTATCCTCGATCAGCGTGCATGAACCGGCGATGGACTCATTTTTGGGCCCCGCGACCTTTGCGGTGTACATGGCGGCCGCCGGCGTGAGGTGCCAAGGGCGCAGGTAGTGCCGGCTCGGTCTATCGCTAATGAATTTTTGTGCGAGATATAATTCGTGAAGCTCTTGGGCCGTCTCCAGGATCGCCTCCTTGGATATCGCCCGGTGGACGCGAATTTCGTCAGCGCTTCGAGTGAACAAAGAGCGGATAGGCACTTCGCGGACCAGTTTTCTCCGAGCTCGTCGAGTCGAAGTCGGGACGCAACGATCCACCGAGGCTGCAGCTTGATTATGCTTCGCCATACTATGAATACTTTTCATTTGTTTGTGATTTTTCTTTAACCAGACTCTTTAAAAAAGGCAAGGAGGTCAAGAGAAAAATAGGGAAAAAAGGCAAACAGGCGTATGGGTCGATGTTTTTTTGTCTGGAGCGGGGCGTCTC
>JAABTR010000558.1 GCA_011389755.1 Deltaproteobacteria bacterium
GCTGGAATACGAGTTCATGCTCGGCCCCGATGTGCTCGTGGCGCCGGTCTTGAGCCCAGGCGAGCAGCAGGTCTCTGTCTACCTGCCCGCGGGCACGTGGATCCACCTGTTCACCGGCGAGACCCACGGGCAGGACCAAAGCGGCACCTGGATCGACGTGGAGGCCCCGCTGGGGACCCCCGCGGCTTTCGTGAAGGCCGGCTCGACCGCAGCGCAGCAGATATTGTCCCGCTTCACCGAGTCTCAGCTGGCTCCTCAGTAAGGGCTGCTCTTGAGCTTCATATTAGATGGTTTTGTGTTTTTTCTCTGGGCCGGTTTGTAGGGGCGCTGGGGGAGCAGCGGCTTGAGCCGCACCGACAAGACCTTGTCCCGATCCGCCATGAGCTTTTTCGTCAAGCTGCGGTACCCGCGGGAAGAGAACAGGAGCGTGTGGGTCTTCCCATCTGCCGGAAGCTGAATTTTGCGAGTTCCGTGGGCCAGGGGTTTGCCGTCGAGCACGATGGTGGTGCTCTCGGGGGTCACGTCCAGGGTTATCGTCCGATACGTCTCGACACTCCCGGCGGTCTCGGCGGAGTCTTGTGGTTCGACGTAATTTTCTTCGGGCTCGGGGGAATCTTGGGGCTCGGGAGCGTCGCCGGCCTGTTTCTCTTCGATCTGCTCTGAAGGCAGGGCGATGGGAAAAGCGATCTCTTCGTCAGCTCGGTCCGCGGGCGCTTCCCGGTCCAGGTTGCGCCCGAGCATCAGCACCACGGTGATGAAGACCGCCGCCGAGCCGGACCCCAAGATCAGCCAGCGGAGCATGGGCAGTGTCTTAAAAAAGGCCCGCAGGCGCCCGCGGCCGGCCTGTGGGTGCTCGCCCGTGCGCAGCAGAGGAGAGACCAAGGGGCCGTCGCCGCCCACCTTCCGGCCTTTTCGGTACTCGCGCAGCTGGGTGTCGTGGTCGAGGTGCTCCTCTTCGAAGAAATCCTGCATGAGTTTGGCCAGCGGCGCGTGCCCGTCGTCGCAGTTCTCCGTCCGCAGGTACTCTTCGAGGTCCTGTGCCATATCGGCCGCCGTGGAATAGCGGTCGGCCGGGTTGGGAGCCAGGGCCTTGACGATGACGCGCTCCAGCTTGGCCGGAAAGTCCGGATCGACGATCGAGGGGTACTTGTACGTCCCGCGTAGCACTTTGTACATCCGCTCCAGGTCGGTGGCGCCGGGAAACGGGTGCATTCCCGTGAGCATCTGGTAGAAGGTGATGCCGATCGAGAAGATATCCGAGCGCCGGTCCAGCGGCTCGGCCCGGAGCTGCTCCGGCGACATGTAGCCGGGTTTGCCTTTGACGATGCCGACCCCCGTGTGGGAGGAGCGCTCCTTGGCCCAGGCCACGCCGAAGTCGATGAGCTTGACGAACCCCGAGTACGACAAAAGGATGTTGCGCGGCGAGACGTCTCGATGGACGAGGTTGAGGCACTCGCCGCTCTTGCTCTTGATGTTGTGAGCGGCGTTGAGCCCATGGCACGCCTTGGCCATGATGCTGGCGGTCAGGGTGAAGGGGATGTTGACCCCGAGCTCCCAGGAGCGTTTGTAGAAATTGTGCAGGCTCTGACCGTTGACGAACTCCCCCACCATGAAGAACAAGCCGTCTTCTTCGCCGACCTCGTACATTTCACCCACGTTGGGGTGGTGTATCCCGGCCGCCAACCGGGCCTCGTCGAGGAACATGTCGACGAACTCGGGGCTGCCCGACAGGTGCGGGTGGATCACCTTGATGGCCACGAGCTTTTCGAAGCCGGCGAGCGAGGACAATCGCCCCACGTGCACGCTGGCCATACCCCCGTGGCCGACCGGGTAGATCAGCTCGTAGCGACCTATCGTCTCTCTGCCGATGGTGGTTGGTTGCGGTTCTTTTTTGTTCGAGCTATCCACAACTCACCACTATATAGCACATGCCGGCCTGAGCAAAAGACGTTCGCCAGGCGAAATTGTTGCCTTTTTCGGGTTGAATGCGGTCGATGAGCGTCTCCCGCGGGAGTCATCCGAGTATTCGACGATGGTTCTCCACGTGTTTTGCGTTGTGCTCGAGCACGCTGGCCCGGATGGCCAAGAGGGGCTCGGGGACCTCGGGGAGCGCGTCGGCTTCATCCTGACTGAGGACCTTTTGTCCGGGGGCCACATAACGGTTCGGCGCCAGTACCAGGTTTTTTCCCACATAGCTGCCTTGGTGCAAGAAGCATCCGGGGCCCAGGATCGTGTCGCTGTCGGCCACCGCTTGAATATACACGGTTACGTCGTCCTTGACAGCGGCTCCATGCACGATGGCTTGGTGGGCGACGATGACCCGGCATCCGATGGCCGGGGTGTTGGCGTGGACGACGGCGCAATCTTGAATGTTGCTGCGCTCACCGATGATGAAGGGCATGGGGCTCTCCCGCTCATCGAGTCGGACCACGGCGTGGGGGCCGATGTAGCATTGTCGCTCGACGATGATTCCGCCTATCAAGACCGCGGTGGGGTCGACGACGCTTTCGGGGTGGATGACCGGCCTCTGGACGAGGGAGCCGTCACCGGAGATCGTGGTGACAGCGCGCACCGCGTCGTTTTGTGACTCGAGCCAGCGCAGGGCCTCTTTTAAAGAGGAGACGCCGGGCACCTTGAGTGGATGGGGTCGCAGATGGGATGGGCTCATGGCTTTTTAAGACCTCCTTGACGTGATTGATGCGGCATATTTTCTCCCAAGACCGCGCCCTGGAGCAAGCTCAATCCCGAGGAATTTTGAGAAACGATGACAGCCGAAAGTTGTGTTTCGACCTTCGAGAAAGCTAAAGTCGAAGATCGCGACCATGTTGAGGAGGATAAGGAGCTGGCCGATGAAAACAATTCGATTTGATACGATTTTGATAACCGCGTGCCTGTGGGTCTTGTGGGGCTGCTCGGCAGCTGCTCCGCCGCAGGTGGTGAAATCGGCCCCGGTCGAGGCGAAAGCGGACCACACGCCGGTCGAGACTCTGGCCGTCGAAGGGATCCACGGCACGATATCCCGGTCCGACGTGGAGACGGTCTTCACCGATCGCATGGGCGAGCTCCACACCTGTTACGCCGCCGCCGTGGAGGTGTTCGAGGATGTCGAGGGGATGATAGAGTTCTTTTTCACCGTGAGCCCCAGCGGCGAAGTCTCTGAGGGCTACATTTCCGGGTCCACCCTGGGATCTCTGGAGGCCGAGAAGTGCATGCTCGGCAAGCTGCTGCGCTTTCGCTTCCCAAAGCCGGAAGGAGGCGCGGCCGATGTGCGGTACGACCTCTATCTCGAAGCGCCCTACGAGGCCCCCGAGCCGCTGGCTTGGACCAACGCCGACGCTCAAGAGCTCCTGGACGAGAAGAAGGTGGTCGTCGAAGAGTGCCTGGGCGATAACGCCGGCGTCGTGGTCACGGTCTGGGTCGGGCCCGGAGGGCGGGTCTACGCCACGGGGGCGTCGGCCGAGACCCCTGAGGCTTACTCTTCGGCCACCTGTCTCGCTCAACAGGCGCGGACCTGGATCTTTCCCGATCCGGGCCGCGAGATCGCCAAGACCCGTCTCGCCTTCTGATGCCGAGCGCGTGACGCCGTGAACGACTCGCACCGCACTTCAAAGCCGCCCGCTGGCCGGCCCTTCCCGATCGCGCGTCCGGCCGTCGCCGTGGCCGTCATCGCGGTCAGCGTGGCCCTTGGAATCTGGGGCGGGCTGAGCGCCACGGTGTCGACGGACATCTCGGCGCTGCTTCCGAAAGAGCAGGGCGCAGGGAGCCTCGTGGATATCGCGCGGCGCGCCGGGATGATGCGCAAGGTGGCCGTGATCGTCGCGTCCCGTGGCGCCGATCAAGACGAGCTCATCGAGAAGCTGGGTGAGGCGCGAGACGTCTTGGCCGCCACCGAGGGGGTCGCGCGGGTCGTCACCGATGTGGATCCTGAGCGCGTCAGGGCGACCGCCCAGCTCCTGCTCGAACGCGCCGGCTGCCTCTATCGCCCCAAAGGCGGCGGGATGACCGCCCCACAGGTCCGCGCGCGGCTCGCGGACCTCAAGGCGCGGCTCGCCGCTCCTGAGTCGATGATGATGGGCCGCTATCTCCTGCGAGATCCCCTCGGCTTGTCGGCTTCGGCCCTCGCCGCGCTCGAGGGCTCGGCGCGTGGCCTGGGAGCCCAGGTGCGCGCGGGACGGCTGATCTCGAAAGGCGGCGACGCCGCGGTCGTGGTGGCCGAGCTCGGCTTCGATCCCATGGATGACGTGGAGCGGGCGGCCCGGTTCGCGGCCCGGCTCGACGAGGACCTCGCCCGCGTCGTGGACAAAACGCGGTTCGAGGTTACGGCTCTGGGCGGCGTGCACTTCACGGCGGTCAACGCGGGCGTCATCAAGTCGGATGTCATCAAGACCTTCGCGCTGACCGTGCTCGCGGTTTTGGTGATCTTCCTCACTTTTTTTAGGAGGCTGCGCCTTCTACCCGCCGCGATCTTGCCCGGCGGCATCGGGATCGCCGCCGGGATCGCCTCGATGGCGGCCGCCGAGGTGGAGCTGCACGGCTTGACCTTGGGCTTCGCGGCCACGTTGACCGGCATCAGCGTCGACTATGCGATTCACCTTTTGTATCGCGCCCGAAAGCGGCGCGCCGGTGGCGGGGACACCAAGCAGGACATGGCCGAGGCGTTGGCCGCGGTGTGGCGCCCCATCGTCTTGGGGTGCTTGACCACCACGGGCGCCTTCGTCCTCGTCTCCACCTCGAGCTTCCCCGGGATCCGGCAGCTCGCCTTGTTCTCCGCCGTCTCCGTGCCGGTGGCGATGCTGGCGACCCTCGTGGTCTTGCCCGCCTTTCACCGGGTGCTGCTCGGCGGTGAAGAGGCCGGGCCTACGGCCGCGGCGCGAGGGGCGTGGTGGGACGCCATCGGCGGCGGCGGACTGGGCCGGAGATGGTTGTTTCTCACGGGGTTTGCGGCGGTGGCGGCGGTGGGGCTCGTCGGAGCGACGCGGGCCACCTTCGATGGGGATCCGGCCGCACTCGGTGCCCGATCTCCAAAGCTCGAGGCGCGAAAGCAGCTGGTGGCCGAGCATTTCTCCGGGCTGTCCGATCAGGTGATGGTGGCTGCGCGCGGCGAGCGCCTCCATGTGGCGCTCGAGAGGAACGACGCGCTGTACGAGGCCCTCGAAGGCGCGGGGTTCACGGCCGAGCAGGTGGTCTCTGTGAGCCCATTTCTCCCCTCTCCAAAGGCGCAAGCCGCATCCGCGGGG
>JAABTR010000559.1 GCA_011389755.1 Deltaproteobacteria bacterium
GAACTTGAGGCCGGGGCCCTTGATGTTTTGAGCGCCCACGAGGTGGGAGGTGGTCCCCAAAGGGGTCAGCTCGATGCAGCGCTTCATGACCGCCTCGGAGGAGACCTGGGAATCCGTGATAGCCACGGTTGTGGCGCGCACGAGGTACTTGAGAAAACTGAGCATCTGCGCGCGGCGTTCTATGAGCGCAGCACCATCGAGCTCGGCGAGCTGCGCAAACACGTGCAGCACTGCGCAGACGACGAGCTCCCGGCGGACCTGGCCGAAGAGCGCCTCTTCGCGTTTCACCGTCAACCCGCTGTCCAGCAGCGCGGTGACCCCTTCGCGGACGATCTGCTCGTGTTTTTTCTCGAGCTTGCCGATGAACTCGGCGTTCAATGCCCCCCGGTGGTCCCGAGTTGTTTCGCACATTGAAGAAAATGCAGCGCCCAAGGCGGCCTCGACGCTGTCGCAGTCGGCGCCCAGCCAAGCGCGAAACGCTTTCGGCCAGTGGCAGGCGTCTCGTGGCCTGCGGCGGACTGGATGAAAGAGCGTGTCGAGCCAGCGCAAGAGCCCTTGAGGGTCCTCGGAGACCGGCCGGGCGTGGCGCTCGGCAAACGCCTCGAGGTAGTGAAGGCGCAGCTTGTTGAACTCGGTGACCGCCGAGCCCACGATGACGACGGCGTCGACAGGGGCGTCTTCGACGATCACCTTGGCGAAGACGTGGGATCGGGCGGGGCGGTCCTCCCGGTTGTTGACCACCAAGACGGTGCGGTCGGTGATCCGGCGCTCCTCTTTCCATGTGCCCAGGCCGAGGCGATCGAAGCTCGAGAGGAAGCCGGCCCGCTCGTTGGCGCTCATGATGTTGGTGAAGTCGAGCCAGCGCCCCTGGATCTCCACGGTGGGGTATTGGCGCAAGGAGCCCACGTCAGCGACGATGTGGTCGGCGATGACGGTCAGGGCCACGTCCGGGTCGACGCCGAGCTTCTGGCCCAGGGTGATGACCATGGCCACGTTGAGGGGGTGCTCCAGGTAGGGGAAGCGCTCCAAAAACTCCGGCGGCAAGAGCGCGGAGATAGCCTCGGGCACCGCGTCGAGGTTGGTCTCGTTCGTCTTGGCCTGCTCTGCGAGGATGGGAGTCATCTGGGTCTCGGTCGAGATGCAGTGGGCGCGCTTGGGGACGAACAGGGCGATGGTGCGGGCCACATCGTCTCCGGTGGGCCCTTGGATGTCCTCGTGATCTGGGTAAGCGTTAGTTATCGTGGCAAAATCGTCGCTCATCCAGTCGTGGGAGATGATGGAGACGTAGCGGGGATTGAGCGCCATGCACTCCCACAAGAACACCTGGGTGTCCAGCAGCGCGGCCTGCTTGAGCATGTCCACCTGCTCCCAGATGGTGGCCTTGTCATAGGGGCGGTAGATGGGGATCTCCACGGGATCGATGCCCGGCTGGCTCGAGATGAACATCGGCACCGTGCCGGTGGTCTTCGAGAAGATGCGATACCCCAGGCCGTGGAACAAAGCCGCCTTGGCCCGCTCCGACCCCGACTTGCCCCGGGAGCCCCAGCCGCCGATGGAGAGCGGGATACTCTCTCGGGCCCGTCGGATCTGGGCGCGGCGCACCATCTGTTTGGCGAACAAAAAGATTCCCATGGCCACGAGGAACTGGGCCAGGTGTTTCATCTCGTTCGTAAACGGCGTCAAAAAAAAGGAGAGGTTTTCGTTGCTCAAAAAGGCGCGCCAGAGCGCGTCCATGGGGCCGAGGAATATCGCGAGGTTTCCCACTCCGAGCTTGTGATTCCAGTAGTCCCCGTCGGAGCGAACCCGAACCTTAATGCCGGTGGACTGGGTGAAATGCTTCATGTAGCCGCGAAGGGCGTCATCTGTCCCGAGCCGCAGGGCATTGAAACGGGCGTTGTCGAGCCGGGCGAATCCTAAGGTGGTCCTCGCGCTGCAGACCCACGCGGGGACCTGGCCGCAGCTGCGCGAGAGCTTCGCCTCGAAGCCGGGGGCGAAGATGGTGATTTCCCGGTGGGAACCCAAATTGACAGCGTCGGTGGGGCCGGGGACCTGGGGCGCCCAGGAGCCGAAGGCGGGCACGAAGACCCGCTCGCCCGGTATCCGGGTGCGTGTCACTTCGCCCATGACGAGCGAGGGGAACCACAGCTCTCCCCGGTTGCTCCAGCCCACCACGTGGGAGTGCCCCTGCCTTTTGTCGTAGGCCCAGTGGGTCAACTCATGCCAGATTCGCCACAGTTTCATCTCGCGGATTTGCCCCCTGTGAACCCTCAAGCTGCGCCGCCCCCACGTGACGTAGAGGCCGAAGTCCCAGGCGGCCAGGGACGACAGCGCCCGCATGGTGAGATCCCGATCGGCGGGCAACACTTCGGTCTTGATTTTGAAAGAGCCTGTCTCGGGAGTCTTTTTTACCCTATCTCGCAGTTCGAAAAACAAGGCCCGACCGGCGTCCTCGCTGAGGACCCGCGTAAGGTCGATGGCCAGGTGCCACCAGGGGTGCGCGGACATGGGGAGCTCGCGTTTTTCGGCGGCCTGGGTCATCTCTTGCGCGAATTGGAGTAGCGCGTCGCAGACGGGCGGGGCGAGCATCTCCTTGGGCAACGAGGTTAACCGCATGGTCAGGGCGCGCAGACAGACGCCGAGCAGGCCGTCGTCCTCTTCGCGAGCCAGCTGCGAGGCGGCGAGCCTCAGCACATTGATGAGGGTTTGGCCGTCGAGATCCTCCCCCAAGGTGAGGGCCCAGGCACCTCGGACGATCCCTGCCGGATCTTCGCTGACGGAGGCGATGAACGACGCGTCGAGCTCGGTTTCGATGGCCAAGACGTGAAGTGTCGCCTTTTGGCGGACCGCCGGGCTGGGGTCGCTCTGGGCGACGTCTCGGACCATCTGGCTGCCTTGTGGGCCCCAGCGCTGAACGACCGCCAAGATGGCCCGTCGAAATAAGAACGCGTCGCGGCTGTGGTTGATGTGCTCGAAGACGTTGCGAGCGAGGCGCCAGGCGTTTTGCGCATCGAGCAGGGCCAGCCCTTGCAGTGCGCCGCGGCGGACCCAGGTGTGCTCCGATTCGTCCGCGGCGATCTGCTGGAGCACTCGCGGGACGAGGCTCCCGGAGCGCAGACCGAAGCGGTATCCTCTGTACAGAGCGTCGAAAGCGGTGACCCGCAGGCTCCAGCGCAAGGGGCGGGTCGCTATCGACCAGGTGGCGTCGAGGTAGCCGGCGGCCACGCCGGCGTCGAGGCCGCCCAGCGCGCTCACCGAGGAGATCATCGAGAGGAGGTACTCCATCTGCAGCTCGAGCTTGTGCTGGTTCGCGAGATGGATCTCTCGGCAGGCGTCGAGCTCCGGGGGGCTCTTCGCGGCGAGCCGCCGGGCTCTTCCGCTCTTTGCAGCCGGGCAGTTTTGGGACCACCACAGGAGAATGCGCGCCCTCGATATCTGAGGGCTCGGGGCCGTGGTCGCGTCGCGCCTGAGTCGCAGCCAGTCCTCTGCGTTCTCCTCGTGCTGCCTGTCGAAGTCGGTGAGCAGCCCCACCGCCTTTTCCACGAGCTGCAAGGTGCCGCCACTTCGCTCCCGGATTTTGTGGAGGGTGTCGACGAGCTCGGCGATGATCGGGGCACCGGCTTTGCGAG
>JAABTR010000560.1 GCA_011389755.1 Deltaproteobacteria bacterium
CCCGGTCCGCGTCGGCGAAGCGCCTGCCCAGGCTCGTCTCCAGGTGCCCGACAAAGCCTTCGTAAGCTGCGAAAACGTCGAGCTCGGCCTCCACGCGATCGGGGGCGATGGGGTTGAAGTCTCGGTTGGATCGCTCTTCGAAGGTGAGCTCGATGAGCAGGGGCCACAGGGGGCGCCATTTGAGCCGCAAGCTGAGATCGAGGCCGAGATCGTGATCTCGGAGATACCGGTTGAAGATGGTGCTGTCGACCTCTTCGGCCGCCGCGCTGCCGAGTCGCTGCATCGACAGGTGCGCGGCTCGAATCGAGGCCCGCGGCGTGAGATCGAGCGTGCCGGTGAGCGGAAAGTCGTGCTCGGCTCCAATGCGGGCGCGGTAGGCCGATTCTATGCGGGGGCCCACCGGCTGCCACGCGCCGCTCAAGTCCGCTCGAAAAGAGGTCCCCGCCGGGAGGTCGAGCTCTGCGCCTATCGCCGCGGTGTTCGTCGGCAGGCCCCGCAGCCTGAGTCTCGTGCCCGAGCGGCCGTAGAGCCACAGGCGGTGCGGCTCCAGGCGAGAGAGGAAGGCCGCCTCGGGGCCGGCCACCCACGGAGTGCTTCGGGTATCGAGCCGCTCTTTTGCCACGGCGTCGGTCTCGGCGCGGATCCCCAGCCACAGCGTCCCGGGTGGCCCCGACTCGCGCAGCCGGCCCACGACGCGGTGCTCGGGGGCGTGCTCGATGCGCGGCGACTGCTGGGCCACGAAGGACGGCTTCGGTATGGGGCGCTCGATATCGGTCCCGATGAGGGAATGCCGCTCGGTGGGGACGCGGTGGTGGGCGGTCAGCTTCAGGTGATCGAGGGCCTCGAGCCGCACCGCGTAGACCCCCGAGGCCGGCAGATTTGTGACGACCTCAAAGATTTTTCCCTCGCGCCCGAAAAGTGTCTGCTGCTGCGCCGAGCCGTCCGGCGCGGTGACGCGAAGCGTCCCCACGGTCTCGGGTCCCGAGCTCGAGCCCCGGTAGCGAAGCCGCAACACGGTCGGACCTTTTATCTGGAGCTTCGCGGTGGCCCCTTTGTCGAGGGCCTTCCAGCGCGCCGCCGTGGAGAGCATCAGCAGGTGGCCGAAGCCCTTTTTCGCAGGGGCTTTCGCATGGCTCTGCGAGATGGGGCGATCGAGCCAGAGTCGGGCTCGGACCCTCCCTCTTGCCTGCGGATCGGCGCACTCGAACGCCAAGGACAACACCGCCTCGCCGGCCGGGAGCTCAAACGGGCTCGAGACCCGGCGGGCGGCCTCGAAAGCCAGCGAGGGCCCGGTCAGCCGCGTGTCGAGATCGGCGCTGGAGCGGATCCTCAGATGGCACCGCGGCGCCCTCCCGTCCGACAGCGGGCGCATGAGGAAGCGCGCCTCGACCACTGCTTGCATCGGCGGATGCCCGGCAAGCTCCACGAGCTTTGTGTCGCCGGGGACCAAGGAGACGTGGCCGCCTTCGGACCAGGGATCCTCCCAGGCTACTTGCTCGAT
>JAABTR010000561.1 GCA_011389755.1 Deltaproteobacteria bacterium
GGGGTGGGCGGGCAGCGACGGGCCGGTGCCTTTCGTCTTGCCCCGCCGGATCAGCGTGCCCTCGGCGCGGCCTCTCAAGATAGATTCGACGTGTTTGACGTAGGCCAAGGGATGGAGCGGACCCTCCACCATCTTGGAGAGCTCGTTTTGACGGCAGAAGTCGTCGGCGCCTTCCATCTCGAACAGCGGCTCGACGACCAACATGATCTTGACGGCGCGGCAGGTGTCCCGCAGCTCGGGTACCAGCTCTTTACCGGGGGAGTCCGACAGTTGGTTGTCGATGAGCAGGAGGTCGAATGGGTCTTTATCGACGAGCTGCCTTACTTGCTCGGCGTTGCAGGCCTGGGTGACATCGTGTCCCAGCTGGGTAAGGCCGTGCGCTACCGCCTCGCGGTAGGCTTGCACGCTGTCTACCAGAAGAATCCGCGCGCCCATTGAGCTTGGCTCCAATCTTCACCTGTCATCGGCGAGCCGGCGCTCGCGAGCGCCGGAGACGCCGTTTATCCGTCAATGGTCAATCGTACCAGCGGGGCGCCGCCGCGCAAGGATCAAACGGTGAGCGGGCCGCGGTGGGTGATCATTTTTCAAACAAAAAAAAGAAAAGAGGTCGGGAAAACGCAACTTTTTCGCAGAACGTCCGATGAGCCCATAGTGACCTCCCTTACTTAAACGGGTTTTTTTGCCCGGTGGCGCCCGCGGAGCTTCACCCTCTTCGCGGGCGCTTTTTTTGTGCGCCAGGTGTGGAATGGAGCGACAGTTACAGGACGTGGTGAAGGCCTCTCAGCACGGTTCACAAGCGAAGATGTTGATGAACGGGACGATGCGGCAGCATTGGTCGGGTTCGCCCAGACAGACCACGCCTGGAATGGGGCCACATACGCAGCTGCCCATAACGCAATTGTTTCCGCGTTTATCGGCGGTGCAGTCGTTTTGGCAGGAGTTGCAGTGCTGGGCGTTGACGAGCGGGTTGATGCACCTGTTGTCGCAGCAAATCGTCCCAAACCATTTAAGGGTGCACTGCAGGTCGTTTAAGCACTTGAACTCCGTATCGGGTTCTTCGCCGGTGCCGGTGTCTGGGGGATCGCCCGTGTCGGGAGAACCGGTGTCGACAGGGGCGCCTGTGTCGCCGCCCTTCCCGGTGTCTTTGGGGGGGGGCGTATCCGTGGTCTGTTCGGTGTCTCGAGGCTGGCTGTCGTCGTCGTCCGTGTCTTTGGGACCCGTGTCCGGCAGATTCGTTTCGTCGGAATCGTCGCTGGGGTTGGGTGTCGAGTCGGGGTTAGGATCTTTATCGCCGCCTACGATCCCGATGTAGTCCGCTTGAGCGCAGCCAAGAAGTAACAAACTCGTGAGTATCACTGCTTGAGTCGACATATTCATGACACGCAGAATCCGACGCGCCGGCTGAGTCGTCAAGAAAAAAAGCTCCTATGCATGTCTATGAGAAAAGAAGCATCCCACTTTTTGACTCAGTTTTGGAGGGGCTCTGGGGCGGGCGCCGCGGTCGGTGGCCCTTGCGGCGGCATCTCGAGGGCGCCGATTTGCAAGAGCTGCTCCTTTGCCTCGATGAGGCCGGGCTCGATCATCAAAGCGGCCGCGAAGGCCTCGGCCGCGAGGCCTAGACGCCCCTGGGCGCGGTAGGCCAGGCCCAAGTTGTAAGCGGCGCGGCCATAACCGGGCGCTATCTCCAGGGCTCTGCGGTGGGACTCTGCGGCGCGCTCGTAGAGCCCGGCGCCCGCGTAGACGAGGCCCAGATTGTTGAGCGCGTCGGGATCATCGGGGTCTATCTGCAACGCCGCTTGATAAGCCCGGGCGGCGTCTTCCAGCCGGCCCTCTTCTTGGAGGGCGATGCCCAAGTTGTAGTGCGCCGAGAAGCGATAGGGCTCGAGTGTCAGGGCCTGGACATGGGCTTTGCGGGCGCGGCTCCAGTCATTCCGCGCGGCGTGGACGAGGCCCAACAGATCCCACGCGGCCGCGACCCAAGGGTTCTTGTCGATGACCCGGTCGAGCTCAGCTTCGGCTCGAGCGAGGGAGCCGACATGGGTTTGGGCCTCGGCCAGGGAGAGCCGCGCGCCGATGAGCTCCGGGGCGGTGTCCAAGGCGGCCTTCAAGTGAGCGATCGCCTCTGAAGGCCGCCCTTGATCCAGGAGAATCACCCCCAGGTTGTAGTGAGCCAGGGCGTTTTCGGGGTCTTGTGCGATGACTCTTCCCAGAAGCTCGGTCGCGCGGTCCGCTTTCGATAGGTCAGCGAGCACAAGCGCCAGGTTGATGCGGTAGCGCGGATCGCCCGGGCGGGCTTCGAGGGCTTTTTCGTAGAGCTTTTTGGCCTCTCGAGGGTAACTGAGGTTCCCCAGGTAGCTGCCGATCTCGAACTGCTTTCTCGGGTCGCCTTCGTAGAGTTCGGCGAGCGCCGTGTAGTAACCGCGGCTGTCTTCGGCCTTCTTTTGAAACATTTGAATCTTTTTTCCAGCGGGCCAGGTCTCGGCGGCGCGCTTGAGCATCCCCGCCAGGAGAAATCCCTGGGCGTCGTAGACCGTCTTGAGCTCATCGCGCAGGGCCACCTCTTTTTCGTCCATGCGCCGCAGCAGCGGAAACACCAAAGAGCGAACCGCCAGAAGCAGCGGGGCCTCCATGCGGCGTCCCTCGGAATAGCGGGTGGTGTACGGGACGATGGGGCGGTCGTCGGTCTGGATCGGCAGACCCATCGTCCACCTGGCGGTGGCGGCGGGCCCGGCCAGGAAGCTGTCGAGGATCTCCAAGGGGTCGTCCATGCCCAGCGGCTCGAGATCCCGCGCGATTTTGGGTTCCCGCAGGCGCAGGGCAAGCTCCTTGTAGTCTATGAGGAGGGGCTCGAGGGTCCCCACCAGCTTGACGTAGGCCGCCTGACCGTAGGTC
Organism: Deltaproteobacteria bacterium; assembly: GCA_011389755.1. GTDB lineage: Bacteria > Myxococcota_A > Polyangia > JAAYKL01 > JAAYKL01 > JAABTR01. The sequence continues at coordinate 2,893 of JAABTR010000561.1, forward strand.
TCGAACCCCACGTTGACCCACATGGTCGTCTCGGGGAAGGCCGCTTGAAAGGTGCGGACGATGATCTTGAACTCCCTCTCGGACAGCCCGTGGAGCGGAACCCACTGGACCAAGATTCCATCGCCTGCCAGACGGGAGCGGACGAGGTCGTAGAACTCGCGGGTGTAGAGGAGCCAGGAGTCCACCGCCTTGGGGTGCGTGGAATCCACCATCACCACGTCGTATTTATCTGCGCTTGAGAGCAGGTAGTGCCTCCCGTCGGCCAGGTGGAGGCGCAGCGCCGGATCTTCGAGCGCGCTGTTGTTCTCGTTCTCCCAGAGCTCGGCAGCCCGAGGGATGGCCGCGGACAGCTCCACCACGTCGAGGACGTCGAGGGGATGGCGCAGGGCGGCGCCGGCGGATATCCCGGCCCCGAGGCAGATCATGAGACCCTTTTGCGGATCGGGATGCAGCAAGGGGCCCAAGTGACCGAGCAGCTTGAAGCTCTGGTCGTGGACCAGGCGCGTCGTCACCTCATTGACCGCGTTGACGAAGAGCTGCTTCTCGCCGTTGATCGCGTTGACGGTGACAGACACGGTGCCGGTCCGCCCCTCCTCGTAGTGCAAAAAATCCTGGTGCTTGGGGCCCACGGCCTCGTGGAGCATCGCTTTGGGCAGCCCGCTGGGGGCGAGCGCCGCGAGCGCCAGACCCGCGATCGGCAACACCGCGAGCATTTTCGGTTTGTGACTTCGGCGCGCCGCGTCGCTGCCGGCGAGAAGCGCCAGGGAGACCACGCCCAGCAAAGCGGCGAGCACGGTAAAAGTTCTCCCGATGCCGAGCCATGCCACCAGCGCGAAGGAGGTCAGCAGGGATCCGGCGGCCGAGGCCGCGCCGTTGACCAAGGCGGCGGTGCCCACCCGCCTGCCGGCTTGGGACGCCGGTTGGGCGTAGATGGAGCAGGCCGCGGGAAAGATCGCCCCTGAGAGCACGGAGGGCACCAGCACGAGAATCGGGGCGTAGAGCATCTCCCGATAGAACTCGAGCTCAAGGGAGCTGGTGACCGCGGCCATGGATGCGATGTTGAAAGGGTCGTGGCCTCTGTCGATGATGAGCCAGGCCGCGATCCAAAACGAGCCGATGAGGCTCACACAAAACAGACCCAGGAGCGATGCGAGGACCAAGAGCTGATCTCGGCCGGCCAGCTTGCGGTGCAAGAAACCGCCCAACCCCAGGCCGGTGAGGACGAAGAACAAAAGGACGCTGAAGGCGTAGGTGTCGTGGCCGAAGACGAAGGTCAAAAGCCGGGCCCAGAGCACCTCTGACGAGAGCATCACAAAGCCGCCGGCGGCGGCCCCGGCGATGGCGGCGCCCGCGAGGAACCGGTTCGGTTTTGCCCCCTCGAAGGCGGCGTCGTCCGCAGTCGTCCCTTGGCCCACGGGGCGATCCAGCTTCCCGGCGCCCCAGGCCAAGATAGCTGCGACGAAGCTGCCGAAGACGGCCGCGAGCCCGGTTCCAGCCAGCCCGATTTGGGGGATGACCACAAACCCGGCCGCTGCGGCGCCGATGCCGGCGCCGATGGTGTTGGCGCCGTAGAGCAGGCCGATCTGGCGTTCCACGTCGCCGCGGCTGTGGGTGAAGACTCGAACGAGCACCGGCAAGGTCGCGCCCATGGCCAGCGAAGGCAGCGCCACCAGAACCCCCGAGACCGTGAGCCGGGCCACGGCGCGCATGGGCTGCTCTTCGAGGCTCCCGCGAAGCGGCGCGAGCTCGGGCAGCGTCGAGATGAGGAACGGCATGGCGAGGGCGAAGGCGCCCAGGATGAGCTCCAGGGTCATGTACAAAAGCAGCGGCGATTTCACGCGGTCGGCGAACCCACCGAGCAGGCGGGCCCCGGCCGCGATGCCGAGCATGAAGGCGGCCAAAACCAGCGCCGTGGCGTCGGCGGAGTTCCCCAGGGGCACCACGAGCATGCGCGACCACACGACCTCGTAGGCCAGCGCCGAGGCTCCGGAGATCAGCGCAGCGATGTAGATGGCGAGGGTGGCGGGCATCGACTTCTTAGACAATTTCGAAACTCCTAAGGCTCACGGCGCTTCAGTAGCTGGGAGGCGGGGGAGGTAGGGGCTTTTGGTCTTTTTTTTCGGGCCTCGTGCCCGCGGGGCGATCGCCGCGGCTCTTCGCGGGATCGTCGGTCCTTTTTTTGGCGGCCGGTTGCTCGGAGGGCGGCGCCTTAGTGGTGGCGCAGCTCGAAGCGCCCCATGCTAGGCACACGCAGACGGCGAAAATTTTGAAGAGGCTCGTGATTTTTTTTGAGGAGCTTGAGGTCATGACCCGCTCTTT
>JAABTR010000562.1 GCA_011389755.1 Deltaproteobacteria bacterium
GGAGATCGTGGCGAAAAAGCGCACCCAGGCCGGGGTGGCCGCGGCGCTTGGGATCACGCGGCAGGCGGTCTCTCGGTGGGTGGCGGTCTACAAAGAGACCGGCCGGATTCCGGTTGTGGGCAAAAGGTTGCCCAAAAAAGGGGAGCTTCGGCCCTTCGAGGATCTCAAGATCAAAAAGCTCATCGAGGATCGCGCGCCCTCGGAGCTGGGCATCGAGAGTCTAGGCGGAGAAGCTTGGACCGCTTCGTGTGTCGACCACCTGGTGAGAAGGGAATACGACCGGGAGCTGTCGCAAAAAGCCTGCCTGGAGATCCTCGAAGGCTGCCGGCCCAAGGGCACCGCGCCGCGCCGCCGGTCTCAACCGGCGAAGATGACGGGCGAAGACGCGCCGGAATCGAGAATCGAAAAGGCCACCCGTGCCGAGCTCGAGGAGATGCGCGAGAAGATCCGCGAGGGCCAGGCCGTGCTGGCCGAGACCCGTGCCCTGTCTTTGGCGCAAAGGCCTGCGCCCCACGGCGTCCGCACGGGAAAGCACGCCGGTGGCAGCGCAAAAAAGGGCAAAGGAAAGAGGTCCTCACGAAAAAAGAAGAAATGAGGGGTCTTGTTCGCGGTGCGCTGGCGCCCTAGGAAACTTTTCCTGCCGAGGAACCCATGAGCGCGTCCTCGATGAGCTTTCGGGCGTCGTGGGCGACCCGGTTGGTGATCATCCAGCGCAGGTAGTCGGGCTCGTCCCTTGCGAGCTCCTCGAGGGTCTTGCCCTTGTTGCGCCCGAAGGAGATGGTCATGCAGCCGTCTATGATGCGGATCTTGCCCTGGCGGTCAACCCAGCCGGGGGCGCGCAGGCTGCGGTCGAGCTCGTCCGGGTCGTCTGGAAGATCGTCGTAGCGCTCGAGCTGGGACGCGAGCACCTCGGCGGTGGCGAGCACGTCCCCGAGGGCGGAGTGGGCGTTCGCCAGCTCCTTGCCGCAGTAAAACTTCGTGGCGGCGGTGAGATCCCGCGGCTCTCTCGAGGTGAAGATGCGGTAGGCGTCGATGATGGCGATGTCGGTGAGGTCGAGGGTCTCCCCGGCTCTTTCGAGCTCGGCCAGCAAGATGGGGATGTCGAACCCGGTGATGTTGTAGCCTGCCAGGTCGCATCCCCGAAAATAGGTGGCGATGCCCCGCTCGCCTCCGGCCATCTTGGCGAACGGCGGTTCGTCCTTGACGTCGTTGTTGGATATCCCGTGGACCGCGGTGGCGTCCTTGGGGATCGGGACGAGGGGGTTGAAGCGCCGGCATTTTTCTTCCCGGCCGCCGTCCGGGGTCAGCTTGACCACGGCCAGCTCGATGATCCGGTCGGTCTTGGGATCGACCCCGGTGGTCTCTGTGTCGAAGATGAGAAGCGGTCTTTTGAGTTTCAATCGCATCTTTTTTTATCTCGCGAAGCAGCGGTGGGGATGGCGCGGGGAGGGCCTCACAGCAGATCCTTTCGCCCTTTGTCTTTCAGCTCATCCACCACTTTTTTGACGTCCTGGGCCCTGTCGCGCCGGCAGACGAGCAGGCTGTCGCCGGTGTCCACCACGACCAGGTTCTCCACGCCGACCAGCGCCACCATTTTGCCCTTGGGCGCCCGGACCAAGAGCCCCTTTGAGTCCACCAAGACGGCGTCTGCTTCCACGGCGTTGCCGTCTTCGTCTTTTTCCCACATCTCGTATGCTGCGGACCAAGAGCCCAGATCGTTCCACGCGAAATCGACGGGCACGCAGGCGATTTTTATCGCGCCCTCCATCACCCCATAGTCGATGGATTGCGCCGGCAGCGCCGGAAAGACCTCGCTGAGCACCGCCTGTTCGTCCCCAGCGGCGATGCCCTGGTCGATCTTGGAGAGGCCCCGGCTCAGCTCGGGCATCTGTCGCTCGATCTCGGCGAGGATGCGCTCGGCGGTGAAGAAGAACATCCCCGAGTTCCAGACGAAGTTCTTGTCGGCAACGTATTTTTTCGCGGTCTCGAGGTCGGGTTTCTCCACGAAGCGCTTCACCTGGCGGACTCCGCCTTCGCCGCGCTTCATCTCGATGTAGCCGAATCCGGTCTCCGGGCGATCCGGCCTGACCCCGAAGGTGACCAGGTGACCCTCGCGCGCGGCCTCGACGGCGGTCCGCACGGCTCCGGCAAAGGCGGCCTTGTTGCCCACCAGGTGGTCCGAGGGCATGACCGCCATGACCCCTCGAGGGTCCTTTCGCTTGACGTGGAGAGCGGCCCAGCCGATGCACGGGGCGGTGTTGCGCCCCTTGGGCTCTGCCAGGATGTTCTCCCGCGGGACCTCGGGCAGGGCCCGGGCGACCGCGTCGGCGGTGATCCGCCCCGTGACGACGATGACCCTCTCGGGGGGGATGTCCGGCTGCAGGCGATCGAGGGTCGCTGCGATCATGGTGCGTCCGCTGCCGGTCAGGTCGAGCAGCTGCTTGGGCGACTCGGCGCGGCTCGCGGGCCAGAAGCGCGAACCGACTCCGCCTGCCATGATGACCGCATATGTGTGCTCCATAAGAGAACCTCCTCTTTCGTCGTTTTTGCTCCTCGCTACAAAAAGAGCATCAAGCTCCCGCCCACGGCGAACATGTAGGGGGCGAAGAGCCACATCCGTCCTTTTTTAACGAGCCGTATCAGTAACAATAACGCCGACAAGCCGACGGCGAAAGCCGCCAGGCCGCCGACGGCGAAGACCGGCAGCGCTTCGGGGCCGAAGACCACGTCCTCTCGAAGCTCCAAGAGGGCAGCGCCGGCGATGGCGGGAATCGACAGGAGAAAAGAGAACTTCGCCGATTGCTCCCGGGGCAGTCCCAAGGCGAGCGCGATGACGATGGTCGCCCCCGCACGGGACATGCCCGGCAGGACGGCAAACCCTTGGACCAGCCCGATGATGAGGGCGAGCCTCAAGGAGAGGCGCTTTTCGCCGCCCTTCCACCACCGCGAGGCCAAGAGCAAGAGCCCGCACCCGACGAAGACGAGCCCGAGCTGAAAAGGAGAGCGGGAGATGCTCATGGCCGAGTCTTTGAGCACGATGCCGGTGATGCCCGTGGGGATGCTGCCCACCAAGATGGCGAACGCCAGATTCGTCCCTTCGTCTTCGTTGAGCGTCGCGCGAAAATCTCCGCGCGGCACCGCGGCGATCCCGCGCCCGAACCCCAAGATCGCGGCCCAGACGTCTCTTCGGTACACGGCGATAACCGCCAGCAACGTCGCCAGGTGCAAGATGATCTCGAGCAGGAGCGGCTGGGCCGCGACGGCCAGGGAATGCCCCGATCGGAAGATGAGGAGCTGCCCGGCGGCCAAATGCCCCGAAGAAGAGACCGGTAAGAACTCGGTGGCCCCTTGAATCGCCCCGAGCAGAGCAACCCACAGTGTTTCCATCTCCTTTTGCCTTTCCCGCGCGCGCAGCGGTTACATTGCCATAAACATCGACCGGGTTTCGAGCAAAAATCGCCCCCGGCGTCTAGCGGGCGCGAGTTTCGCGGCGAGCGGTTCTTTGCCGTGGGCCGGCTCGATGGGTATACTAGCCATTATGGACAAATACGACTTTCCCTTGACCGTCGGGCTCCTCGCTTACAACGAAGAAGCCAACATTCACGCCGTCATCGAAGAGACGCTCATTTTTTGCAAAGAGCGGCTGTCCGACTGGGAGGTGGTGATCGTCGATGACGGCTCGACCGACCACACGGCGGCGCTGGCCAAGGAGATGTGCGATAAAGAGCCCAACCTCCGGCTCATCAGCCACGGGGAAAACAGGGGCATGGGCGCCGGGATCCGGACGGTCATCGAAAATGCCACGAAGAGGCTGTTCACGTTCAACGCCGCCGACGGTCAGATCCCGGCCGACCAGCTGGCAAAGCTCCTCGATCGCGCCCACGAGGCCGACATCGTCTCGTCGACTTACTCCAATAGACGGGAGACCTGGCTGAGGGAAGGGATAAGCCGGGGGCTGCGGACCTACCTCAAGGCCCTGGGAGGCATCGACTTCGAGCTGCAGGGGCTCTACTTATTTCCGTCCGGCCCGGCCAAGGTGATAGCGCCGCTCATCGAGGCGCAGACGTTCTACTTCAGCTTCGACCTCATCCGGCGGGGGAGGGAGCGTGGGATGAGCCTCGTCACCGCGCAGATCGCGTGCCGGCCTAGGCAGACGGGGCGCTCCAAGGTCTTGCGGCCACGTCGAATCGTGAGCGTCGCCGCCGAGGCGGCCCGATCGTCTTCCCATCGCTGGTTCTTCTTTGGGATCGACAGCTCCAAGAGCCGTTTTTAGAGCGCCGCTCGCCGCCAGCGCATCGAGCGCAAAGATCTTCTTGCGGATCGCAGAGCCTGCGTCGAGGGGCGAGGAGCGCCTCGCGGGCGGGCTCTCGGGGGTGAGCCTGGGGAAGACGACGAAGCCGTCGAAGCCCTCGCCGTAAGTGCCGCCGAGCTCGGGGTTTTTCTGCTCAAAGAAGGGATTTGCCGCGCAGTCGAACCCCGGCGCGCGGATCGAGAGGTAGTGGGGCTTTTCTTCCAGGCGGTGAAGGGCCTCTCGCAGGAGCGGGGGCTGGGCTTCGAGCGGCTGCAGGGCGTCATCTACGAGGACCTCGCTGCCGTCGCCGTAGGCCGGCCAGAGTGAGAAGACCCCCTCGCCGTGGCGCCCAAGCTCTCTGGCGAGCATCTGCCCCACAGAGCCGCCGCTCTGACTGGCGTGGAACCCGCCCATGTGGGCATAAACCCGGGCGCCTGGGTGCTTCGCGAAGATCGCCAGGTAGTTTGCGAAGAGAAGCTTCTCTCGCTCGGCGAGCCACCGGCCAAGGTCCAAAGCCGGATCTTCCCAAAAGCTCGGGGCGTTGATCTGAGCTGCGAAGCAGAGCCCCGACGCGAACCGGGCGATGTCCAGGCACGCTCCTTCGTCCAGATCTTCGCACAGGGCTTCGAGATTTTTTTGGATGCGGAGACGATAGGTGCACGCGGCTTTAAGCACCTCGGGATCGACGTCGGCACCGAAGGGGACGGCGCCTGGGAGCCCCTGGAGCAAAAAATCTCCTTTTTCGGGCGGGAGCGCGCCGGCCAAGAGGCGCAGCTTTTCCACCATCGGCGCCACGGCCCAGGGGACGTCCACGCCGAAGAGCCGCAGCCCAAAGCCCTCTCGGCGCAGAGAGTGGGCCGCCTGAGGCAGTGTCCGCCAAAACATCACGCCGGACCAGGAGG
>JAABTR010000005.1 GCA_011389755.1 Deltaproteobacteria bacterium
CGCGCCCATGCGCACGTCGACGCTGGCAAAGTTCAAGACGGCCATCCAGATGACGGCCAGCGGGTTCATCGTGGCGCTGCTCATCTGGGGAGAGACGTGGCCTTCTTACGTCTTATTATCGGTGGCGACGGCGACGCCGCTGACACTCATCGCCTATCGACTGTTCAAGGGGCAAAAGCAGGGGCTGCGCAGCACGGTCATGTTCCTCATGCTCGCCGCGACGCTGGGTTACTACAGCGCCTTGGGAACGGCCGTCACGATCATCTCCGTTTTGTATCTCGTCGCTTTAATCACGATCTACAGCGGAGTGAGCTACTTGGCCGATGGGTGGTCCTCGCTAAAAAAACAACAAGGACGTGTAAAAGAGGTCACGCGCTTCATCCTCGAAGGCGTCTGCCTGCCCACCGTATTCGTCCTTTTGCTGGGCCGCTACACGGCTTTCGGCATGTCGACCCTCATCATCCTCATCATCACCTCGGAGCTCGCCGTCGGCGGGCTGGGTAATTTCCTCGCCAGCAAAAAGATTAGGCCCAAGTTTCGAGCCGTAACCCTGAAGACCACAGCTCAGATCCTGGTCGGAGCGTGCGCTCTATTTCTTACCTTCGTCGATGTTCCCCACGGGGCCCTTATCGGCGAGCTGTGCATCGCCACGGCGTTCGCCATCAACGTCGTTTACTTGGTCGGCTCCTTCCGGCGACACCGCGCCGTCTATCTCGGCGCTCTGTGAAACTTTTTCCCTTTGCTGAGCGTACTGTCTCATGCTCGCCAAGCGCCCCTTGAGCCCCGGATGCGTGTTGTAGTAGCCGCGATAGAGCTTATGGCTGCCGGGTGAAGAGAGGTTCTGCTTGGTCAGCGCGACCAGCGCGTCGCCCAGGTCATCGGGGTTTCCCACCGCGTCCACGGCAAAGCGGTCGGCGGCCCGCTCCGCGCGCCTCGACAGGCACCGCCCCAGCCAACCCGCCGGCGCCAAGAGCTCCGACACCATCAAACCAAAGACCACAAGCGCCGCGTGGTCGCTCACAGCAGCGAACCCGAGCCCGTGATAGAAACTCGGCGTCCCTTTGGATAGGTCGAGCAGAAAAAGCATGGCCAGCATGCCGGCCATTGAGAAAATGAGTCTCTTGCGCAAGTGGCCGAGCTTGAAGTGGCCGAGCTCATGGGCGAGCACCGCGAGGAGCTGCGGCTCGGAAATTTTTTCGACGAGGGTGTCGTAAAAAACGATGCGCCGCGCCCCGGGCAGACCGACGATGAATGCGTTCGAATGCGCGGTTCGACGCGAGCCGTCCATGGTGAAGACGCGGTCGACGGGGAAATTCACGTCTTTGGCGAGCTTCTTTATCCGCTGGGCGAGCTCACCTTCGACAGGGGTGAACGTGTTGAACAAAGGCATAATCAGCACCGGAAAAGCCCAGGCGACCACGAGCTGAAAGACCGCCAACACCGCGAAAGCGATGAGCCACCAAAAACGCTCGGCGCGCCCCATCATCACGAGCAAGGCGGTGAGCATCCCCCCTGCCAAGAGCCCCCCCAGGATCACAGACTTCATTTTATCGACGAAGAACCCTGCCGGACCTTGTCTGTTGAAGCCGTGTCTCGTCTCCACGCCGAAGACCGACCACAACTCGAAGGGGAGAGATGCCGCCGTCAGGGCACACCCCAAAGCCGCGAAAAAAAGCAGCCCGGTCGGCAGGGGCGGCCAACCGAGACCTTCGACCAGGGCGTCGAGCCAGGCGAACCCGAAACCTACCATCGCCCACAAAAGCGCCGCATCCCACAACCGCGACACGACGGACAACCGGAGCTTGTCGGTGTTGTAGGCGATGGCTTTGTCGATCGTTTCCACGTCGATTCGCCCCTTGAGATGCTTGGGAACCCTGCCCCGTCGGGCCTTCAAGTAACCCATCTGCACAAAGTCCAAGACGAGCTCGAATCCCTGATGCAACACGAACAAAGCGGCAAAGACCGCGGTCACAATGTTAAAAGTCATGATGACTACATACCCCATGACCGAAGCGCTGGAAAAGACGGGGGGGCAATTCATTGCCTCCTTGCTGCCGGTTGAGTAGAATTTGCGAAACCCGAAGCGTCGCACTCGGAAACGATACGAATGAAGGACACGAAGAAGAACCGCTGCGTCTTGGTCGTCGCGCCCGACCCAGCAACGACGGGACACCTCGCGCGTTTCATCGCCAAGCACGCAGGTGTCGAGGTCGAGACGGCGATCTCAAAAAAGACAGCCAAGCTTCGGCGGTTCCTCTTGAGTGAAAACGCCACGCCGCTGTGCGCCGTCTTGGTGCCTTCCGACGATCAGGGGCCGCCGCAAATCGAGGTGATTCGGCAGTACACGCGCCAAGGCATCCCCTGTCTCATCTGGGATGCGTCCCACGGGGAAGACGGCCGTGGCGGTTTTGTGACCATGCGCCTAGCGGAGCAAGCCGGCGCGCGGCCCCACAAAGCGCTGGAGGTCATCGCGGAGGCGGTGCGGCTGCTCAACTATTTCGGCGGCGCTCCGGACGACGGCGTCGTGCTCAACGGGCGCCGCTCTTCCCTCGTCGGGACGCGGATCACAGACACCTTGCTGGCCGCAGGGCTCAAAATCAAGCGCAGCGTCCGAGCCCGCCCCAACACGGCATTTTTGTCCTTGGGCGACGACGGCCGCGTGACCTTGTCGTTGGGAGAACGAGCCCCCCTGGAGGTCGACGCCTTCGAGACCACATTCGCGGCGATGGAGCTTTTGAGCTCGAAGCTGGTGGCGAGCGCGCCGGATGAGGACCCCAAAACCGACGTCGACAAAGACGCGGTCTCCTTCATCGTCAAACCCCCGCCCCGGGTGCTCTCCGAAGTGACCTCCAAGCGGCTCCTGGCAGGTTACGGGGTCGAGCCTCCTTACGAACATCTTTGCAGCTCTCAAAGCGAGGCCGTTCGCATCGCCTCGGAGATGAAAGACGCGGTGACGCTCAAGCTCGTCCGGCCGGAATTTTCAAGCAGGCACCACACCGAAGCGATCTCGCGAGACGTTCAAGGACAAGCGGCCGTCAAGCGGGAGTTCAACCGGCTCATGTTGCTCTCCGAGGGGCTCGGCCCTCCGAAGGCGCTGGGCGTCCTGGTCGCCAAAGAGACAACCATCCACGCAGCGATCCGCGCGGAACTCAAAATCCATGCCCACTTCGGCAGGCTCCTCATTTTGGAGCAGTGGGGCGAGAGGCGATCCCCCAATTCCGGCGGGGTGCTGCCGATCCCCTGCTCCTACAGCGATGTCCGCGTTGCGCTCAGCCGCACCCTCGGCGACGTCGACCAGGAGATCATCGAGCTCTTGTGCCGGGACGTTTATCGTCTGAGTATTTGCGTCACAGATCTCGCCTCCCGCATCGACAGGCTGGAGGTCGATCCGCTCGCGGTGGTGAGCTCGGAAGACGCACAGCTCGAGGCACTCGCTCTCGACGCAACGGTCGGCATCGCCGAAAAGTTCGATTTTTCGATTCCGGCGCTGCCTTGAATTCGGTGAGCTATAAACTATTATGTTTACGATGGGACTAAACAAATGACAGATACGCGACGTCGGCTCGGGGAGACGCTCATCCAGGCAGGTGTCTTGACTCAAGAGCAGCTCGATGCCGTGCTGGATATTCAATCCAAGCGGCAGCTGCGTTTGGGCACGATCTTGCTGCAGGAACGCTTGGTCACGGAACCGCAGCTGGTTCAGGCGCTCAGCCGGCAGCTGTCGATCCCGTGGGTCAGCCTGTGGCACATCGACGTGCCCGATGCCCTGCTCGAGTTCGTCCCTCTCTCTCTTGCCGAGGAGTTTTTTCTTATCCCCATCTACGTGCGCAGCTCCCCAAACGGCGAACGCACCTTGTATGTGGCCATGAACGACCCGATGGACGACGACGCCCTGCGCCTCGTCGCGGCCTCGGCCGGGATGAACGTGCGGCCCATGATCGCGGGCCCCTCGGATATCGCCGCCGCGATCCAGGCTTACTACGTGGGAGATGAAACCGAAGAGGCGGTCGCCGAACAGGCCGCCGGGCCTCGGAACGCTCCCTCCGTCCCTCCTCCTGTGCCCAAGGTGCCGCCGACGCCCCGCAATTCGCCCCCGACGAACCAGGCAACGCCGGGCCCAGGCCCGGCCGAGGAGACAATAAGACCAGCGGTCGAAGATGCCGCGCCCCGGCAAGAAACCGCGCCCAAGGATCCGTCAGCGAATTCCGCCGGCCCCACCATCGAGGAGAGAGCTGAATTGAGCGACGAGGACAAAAAAAAGAGGGTTCAAAGAGAAGCCGAAAAGCACATGTTCGGGGTGGGCAACCCCACAAAATCAAGACGGCTGTCCTTGACGCTGCTCGACGGCACGACAATCCAGTTCGGCGCCGAAGCCGGAAAAAATGAGCAAGGCGTTTTCACCAAAGATCAGCTCATCGCCGGGCTGAGAGCTGCGGCGGGCGGCACGCCCCTAGACGACTTTTTGCCTTCGACCGCGTGGCAGTCCTACATGGCCGCGCTGCTCGAGGTGCTGTTTCGCAAACACCTCGTTTTGTTCGACGAGTTCTACGAGGAGCTTCAAAAAGGCTCCTCGTAGTCGCGGCGCGCCCTCACCTTTTTATCACTTCCAGCTAAGGACCCAGTTTGCGAGGGTCTTGCGATCTTGCTCGGGCAGCACCCCCAAAGCAGAGATCACATCGAATCGACACCATTTGTCGCCATGGAGACTGAGCAAAAGGCGGCAGGCATGCCAAGACGCGGTGCCCTCCCCTTGCCTCTCGGCCCAAAGAGTCAGCTCTTCGGGGTTCCAAGGATCGAGCCCCGGCGCCTTGTCCAGGCAGACGAAACGCCGCCCCAGTGACGATACCCGACGAGAGATGGGAAGCTCAGGGTTTTCGTAGTCGCGTATGAGTCGTTGTTGCATCTTCGTGCTCCTCGAACAGGTGGCATCCACGAGAGTAGGTCATCGGCACGCGAAACTCAATTTTGCGCACAGCCGCCGTGGTTCGCTTTACAAGACGAGATGAATCAGAATATCGAGACTCTGGCGTGAACGAGGGGGCACAGCTTTCACGTTGCAGCCCGAGCCGGTTTCTGAGCGCGCGCTCAAAGGGGGAGATTTCGCCCCAGTGTCATCCGAATCCCAAGACGCCCCCGCCGTGTCCGAAGCTGGACGCTCTTCGTCAGGAGGGCGACCGCACGGCCGCGTGTCGAAGCGGCAATCTGCTCCGCACTCCACACGACCCTCCGGCAACCCCAGGCTCTGGCACGTCTGCCCCGCCAGATCTTCGCCGTCGCAGTCTTCGAGCATCGGATCGAGCCGCCCATTTCCGCAAACGGACGCTATCTGCATTGTGGTGCAGTGGACAGCGCCGCCTTGCGCGATGATGGAAGACGAAGGAATCCCAATTATCTCGTAGTCCGGCCCCAGCACCTCGGCGTAGACCTCGAGCGCCTCACTGTCATACAGGGGCGCATCATAGGTCGGCACCAGCACCACGTGGTTGAGGATCACCGAGTTGGTGTAGGTCTTGTAGATCCAGCCTTCCGGGCCAGCTCCCAAGGGTGGAAGTGTGACGCGGTGGATATCGAAGGGCTGACCGGCGAGATTCGTCGCGCGCTCCATCAACGCGACGTTCTCTTCGATGACAGCATCCGCCTCGAGGTTGTTGTCCTTGGAGTTTGGGAAATCGATCATCAAAACGTCGGTGGGAGACAGCAGCTTTGCATAGAGATCCACATGCCCGGTCCCCGAGTTGGGCGCGGGCCTCAGCCAGAGGATCTGCTCGCACCCCAAAAACTGGGCCATCATGTCTTCGACCTCTTCGAAGGTGTCTGCATCCGGGTTCTTGCCGTTGTCGCCGGGGATGTCGTTTGACAAAACGCACGTCCCTTGTCCGTCGGTCTGATAGTTCCCCCCTTCCAAGTAGAGCTTTCGTGCATCGGGAGGAAGGTGCGCGTCTCCCTCGAGACCGTGTCGCGAGAGGCCTAAAACCTGGGCCAAAAGCTCGGGGACAGCATCGTCCTGCTCTCGAAAATCGTAGTAATGCAGATCGACCAAGCCGAGTTTTTCTTGTTTCGACGCGCCGGTCTCCCACGGCTCGTAAATGCTGATGGGGCCGAAATCCCGAATCCACTTTGTGTTCAACCCTTCGGGCGAAGCGACGACGCTCACATGAGCTGTGTCGACACCTCGGGAGGCGAGCTCCAAGGCAAAGTCTTCCGCATCGTCCCGTGTGAGCGCGATGGCGCGCGCCCCGCCGGGAGAGGTTCCCCCTCTCAAGATATCCACAAACATGCTGTTTTTTCCCCAGTCGCCCTGGGTTACGAGCAGCGCGGCCACCGGCTCGAACTCGGCGGGAACGCGGTAGCCGGGACGCGGCGGCGGCGGCAACAACCGGTCTTCCAGCCGATGCAAGGCGGGAGGCCTTGGGCGGGAAGCTTCCCTTTGGCGCTCTTCGAGGGTGCGCCACGCGGGCAGCTCGTCTCCGGTCAGAAGCCTCTCATTGGCCTCCAACACTTCCGTATCGGTGTGAGCAGCCGCCTGCCCCAGCCCAAAAACCGACGCGACCGCGAAGAGGGCGAGCGGGCGGACACGCGATACCGTCATCTTCCAACTCCTGACGTTTGCAACGCCGGCAGTCCCGGCGCTCGACTCGGGCGCCGGAGAAGCTGCCCTTTTCCATTTCCTCCATCTATATTTCGAGCTAGGGTGCTGAACGTCAAACGATCCCGCCCGTCTTCGAAGACGGGCGATCCGAAAAAAAGAACACGACCATGGAAAACCCAGCAGATCAAAAAAAGATTTGCCCCAGATGCCGCAAAGCCGTGCCGCGAATCCACCGCACCTGCCCGTACTGCGGCTATGACCTGACCTCACAGATACCTCCATCTGTCATCGATCGCGAGTACCTGGCCAAGGACACCTGGAGTGACGAGACCGACCACGCCAGCACCCCGGCGACGCATTCTTCTGGCTCACCCTCGCTCGAGCCCGTTGGGATAGGATACGAAGGGCACAGGTCCCAAAACAGACGTTTTACAAACACGGTCGGCATCTCTTCGGAGCTGAAGCTCGGCAGTGTTGAGTCGGCGCGCGCGTCCGAACAAGCACCGAGCCGTCGACGCGATTCAAGGGCGCCCAAAAATTCTTCCTCGCCCCCACCTTTTGCGGCCTCGCCGGGCAGTCTCCGCCTGGGGATGGACGACAGGATGGATGCTCGCCCGCCCGTCCCCAATTCGCTCACCAGCCTCGCGGTCACCTCCGTCGTCTTGATGGCGGCCTGGCTTTTACCCGACGTCTGGAAAGATGGCCCCATCTTCCCAATATCGAAGCTCGACCTCCTGCACGGGCTCGACCTGCTCGCCGCCTTGGCACACCCGGTCGCCGGCGCCTTGTGCCTCATTTTGGTGGCCCTGCCGATCAAGGCGAAGCTGCGTTGTCTCGCGGCGGCACCCGTGCTCCTGGCGGCTCTCGGCCTCCCCGTCATCATCACCCCCCTCGCAGCATCTGCCGAGAGCGGAGTCGCTGTTGCTTTGTCGGCGTTGTCCATCCCCGCCGCGCTGGTCGCCTTCCTCGCACTCAAGACCAAGCCGGGAGGCCATATTACCTTGATGCTCATACCCGGAGGCATGCTCGCGCTCGTCCTCCAAGGCGCGGCCTCCGGCAGCATCCCGCTCTCTTTGGTCGCCGCTTACAAAGCCCCTTTTGAGCTTTGGGCGCTGACCTTCGGCATCACCGCGTGTCTCGGCAACTTGCTGGGGGCCTCTGGGCACTCCCAACCGTCAATTTCCAGTTCGACCTAAATTTTTTTCGCGCCTGACCGTCATTAGTACCGAAGCACGCATGCTTCAGTATTGAGGGTTTCTTGACAGTCATGATATTCGGGCTACAAAATTATCGTCTCAGTTCAATCAGGGAAAATTGCCTCCGTTTGAGAGCAACACCCGAGGAGCCGTTCAATGAGTAACGACGTTTTAAAGCATCTTCCAATCGCGCTGGCGTCCCTAGCGGTTTTGCTGCTGAGCCAGGCCTGCCAGATTTCGGACGAGGATCGCTGCCCCAGCGATTGGTTCTACGTGCCGGAGCTCAGTGTCTGCTGCCCCGATGAGCCGGAAGGCGACACCACGAAAAAGTACGTATTCAAAGACGGCGCCTGCGTCGCAGTCGACAAAAACCCGCCCAAAGACACCGGCTCATCCGACGATGCACCGTCGGATACCGCCACGGGCGCCACGACAGATGATGCTTCCACCGATGACACATCAACTGACGACACGGGCCCCACCGGTCTCGGCGACTCATGCGCCGACGCCCCGGAAGTCTGCGAAGGGCTCGATGCCGACTTCTGCGCTGTGAACCCCATCGCTCCCCAGGATGCCTACTGCACTCTCAGAGACTGCAGCCCCGGAGCTTGTCCAGGCGGATATCAGTGTTGCGACTGCACGACGAGCAGCATTCTCCCCAAGGAAGAGGCCTGTCTCAAAGATGCTGACGCAGCTTTAGCCGGCACCGCTGCCGGGTGCACCTGCCAATGAGGGCCCGAATCGGTATGAGGTTGCGACATGACGATACTGCGTTGTGCAAGGAGGCAGAAAAGATGAAAACGGTGGCTTGGCTTTGCTGCCTTGCGTTACTTGTGGCGGCGCCTCTGAGCGCGGCAGCGCAAAACGCCGGAAAAAAGGGTAAAGACGACGACGCTGCCAAGGTCGAAGAGCTGGAGAAAAAGCTCGCCGACCAGGAAAAGCGCATGCAGAATCTCGAGGAGGAGCTCAAAGGGCAGATCGGCGCGCTCGAAATGCTGGTCGATGAAGAGTCCCGACAAGCCCCCCCCGCCATGGAACCCATGGAAAGCCAAGAGGCCTTCGAAGAGGAGCCGTTCGCCGAGGACGCATGGTCCGAAGACGAATTTGGGGACCTGGGCGATCTCGACGGCGACTGGGCGATGGAAGAGAGCGTCATGGATCGCTTTTTCAACGTCTACGGCTTCTTCGACCTGACCTTCTACAAAAACTGGTTTAAGAGCGACAGCCCTTTTCTCGCCATCATCAACGACAAGAGTTCGTTCATCATGACGAACATCAACCTCTACGTGGGCAGTCAGATGACCGAGACCCTCTCTGCTCTCGTCGAGCTGAGGTTTTCGTTCTTGCCCCAGGGGCTCGACCGCAGCCAAAACGTCTACACCGAAAGGCCCGACGGCAGCCTGGCGGGTCCACTGATGAAGTTTGAGCGTGAGAACACCTGGCAGCGCGAACCTTTTACCACCCAGGACTTCTGGCGCGGCTCCGTCGCCATCGAGCGCGTGCACTTGACCTACACCCCCAAAGACTACTTCAATATCATCGTAGGGCGCTACTTGACCCCCTACGGCATCTGGAACATCGAACACGGCACCACGGTCGTCTTGCCCGCTCACATTCCTTACATGCAGATCCGCGAGATGATCCCGCTGGCCCAAACCGGTCTGCAGGTCTACGGGCGCTTCTTCCCGGCCACCAACTGGTACCTGGACTACGCAGTGACCGTCTCCAACGGGCGCGGGGCCAACACCCCCACCACGTGGAGCGATTACGATGAGAACAAGGCGCTCGGTCTGCGTCTCAAGGCCACTTACGAGGACATCGACTGGTCCTTGGAGATGGGAGGCTACGGGTTCTACGGCAAGAACACCGACCGCACCAAGGACGCGATCCTCAACCTGGACAAACAGGAGATGAGAATCAAAGTCCACAACAACGATGTCTACCAGGACATCGCGCTGGCCGGTGACATCTTGTTCAAGTTTCACGGGCTGCGTCTCCAAGGTGAGTTTATCTGGCGACGGGCCAACTACGAAATCCCAGACCCCCTCGAGACCTTGGACAAGCTCTTTTTGACGGGTGACCTCTCGTCCGAATTTTACGGTGCGGCGAGCTTCACCGGCATGGGGGCCTACGGACTCGTCGCCTACGAGCTGCCGCTGTACGAGATTCTCGGCGACTTCCAGATCATTCCCTACTTCGTCTACGAGTACAACGAAGCGTTGGACACGAAAACGTTCATCAACAACGACTTTCTGTTCGGCGGCCTCAACTTGAGGCCCTCGGCCTACGTCGCCATCAAGCTCGAGTATTCGTACGTCATGCCGCACGAGAAGAAATTTGGTTCTAACGTTCATACGGCCACGGCACAAGTTGCGGTGTCTTTCTGATGTGGGGCGCGCAAATGAATGAGAAGGGCATGATCATGAACACTAAGCTCGCAACCCTCTTTTCAATTGTGTGTGTCGTGGTCTTTACGGCGCTTCCCGCTCGGGCCGAAAGTCCGAACGACATACTCATCGTCGCAAACAACAGCGTCAACCTCGACACCATCTCCCTCGACGAGGTCCGCGCCATCTTCCTAAAAAAGCGCAAGAGCTGGCGAGGAGGCGGCAAAGTGGTCCCCATCAACGCCAAGATGGGAACCTCACTCCGATCGGATTTTGCTCAGAAAGTGCTGGGCATGTCTCCGTCGAGCGAGAAACGATTCTGGGAGGAACAGAAGGTCAAGCGAGGTCGCACGGCGCCGCCTGAGCTGAAAACCCCGCTCAAGGGCGTGTTCTCCCTCAAGGGATCCGTGAGCTACGTCCGGCGCAAGAATTTCAAGCCGGGAGTCGCCAAGATCCTGCTCGTCATACCCTCTCGCTAGGACTGAGGCAAAGGCGCCTCTTTGGCCCGCACCTTCGAAGAAGACCTCGCCACCTCGAAAACCAGCACCTTGGTGCCCTTGTCTCGAGCCCAGGTCACGACCTCGGCATCCTCGGGACGCAGGTGGGGCTGCGTCCAGTCGAAGACCCATTCGGCATCTTCGGGCGTCAGATTCACGCAGCCGTGACTCTTGCGAACACCAAAATCGGTGTGCCAATAGGCGCTGTGAATCGCCAAGCCTCGCTCGACGTGAAAGTACATCACGCTTGGAACGTCCTCCACCCGGATCCTCCCTTGGTACATCCGCAGAGTCTGGATGCGCCGCTTGAGACGAATGCGGTACCGCCCCGGATCGGTGTTGTCCTCGACCCCTGTGGAGCATGGAACCACGCGCACCAAGCGCTCTGCCTCGAACGCCAGCAAGAGCTGCTCGGCGATGTCCACCGCGATCCATCTCTCGCCCTCGTCAACTTTCGGTTGTTTCGCCGGAAAACGCACCCGCGCGATCTCGGCGTCCTTCACATATCCGCCGCCGGGGAGAAGCACGAACACGCCCTCCACGTCCAGGGTCGCCGCCGAGTCTCTCTCATCCAGGATTGACGTCCAGCGACCCAGGTTCCCTATCACTGCCGAATTTTCATCCGGAGCCGCATGAATTCTTGCGTTATCTTTGATAACGATTCCCAAAAGCCGCTTGTCGCCCAGAGCCGTGACATCCACCCCCAGTCTCTTCTGGGCGGCCGGAAGCAGCTCTAGCTTATTCGCTTCTATCCAATCGCCTTTGCCCGTGACGCCAAAGCGCACCCCTTCTACTTCCTCGAATCGGTCGATCATCAAGATGGAGTCGCGACGCAAGATGACGTGGGGCTTTTTTCTCAGGAGCTTTTTTGGGCTCGAGTAAAGGGGCGTCCTGGCTTCCGTGACGCGATAGGGCCGGCTTTGTGAGACGTTTTCTTGGCGAGCCTTCGGGCCTCGCTTATCGGATGTCGATTTTTCCAGGTTCTTCCCGCAAATGAAACCTCCGCCAAGACGCTCGAACCACCCCTTGACACAAAGAGGATTCGGCCCGGCTCCCCTGACCTTGATGACCGCACCGGCAAAAATCTTCGCATACACGGTGCCACGGACATTTTTATTGTGATGCACAGGTGTCTGTCGCAGTGTCCTCACCGTGAGAGAGAAAGCCGCTTCATCGATCTTGGGCGGCGAGGGTTCTGCCCAGGAGCCCCCAGTCGCGAGCCACACCGCCAACGCCGCAGCCGCTGTCTT
>JAABTR010000006.1 GCA_011389755.1 Deltaproteobacteria bacterium
GTGAATCCAATTTGGCGTTTTATCGCAATTTTCATATAAATTTTAAAACCTTTGGCATTAGCTACAAACGCTGTAGACAATTTATATCAACGGGTCTTTTTTTGTCAGCCCCACACCAGACTGTCAAGAACGGCGACTCGCGTGTTGCATCCACGGGCCACATATCCTAATCCCTACCTCATCATGGTTGAACGCACTCTCGTCGTTATCGGTGCGCCTCGCCGAAACGGTTACACTCGAGATCTCTCGAACCATCTCATTCGCGGCCTTGAGCGAGGCGGCACCCAAATCGATGTGCTCGATCTCGCCGACCAGAACATCGCCCTGTGCAGGGGATGTTATGGCTGCTGGGGGCCGGCGCGCCCAGGCCGCTGCGTTCAAAATGACGACATGGCCAGCGCACTCGACAGATATTCTCTCGCGTCGCTCGTCGTCTGGGTGACGCCTGTTTATTATTATTCATTCTCAGCGCTGACGAAAACCTTCATCGAGCGGCTCTTGCCCCTCACCCGCCCGTCCCCTTCTATCGGCCCGACTCTAAAACTCGTTAAAAACGCCCTGCGCAGCCCTGAAACCATGCCGCGAAAAATGGCGCTGCTCGCGGTGGCGGCGCACCGAGATCCGCGCACCTTCGACGGTGTTACAAAAACCTTCGAGCTGGTGGCCGAGGGCATGGGCGCCGAACCGGTGGGAATTTTACTTCGGCCGGAGAGCTACTTTATGGACTTCCCCGCGAGCAAGCCGGTCACCATGAAGAGGGTTCAAACCGCGGCGGAGACCGCGGGCTTCGAGCTCGCCCGAGAAGGCCGGGTCAGCGCCGAGACCCAAAGGCGCGTCTCCACCCCGCTGACCCGAAACGACGACACCTTCAACAGACATTTCGAGACGTACTGGGCCATCGCCAAAGAGGTCGGATCGAGCGGCTCCGATCGAAAAAAAATCACAGAGGCCGCCGCTCGAGATCTCAGGATACTGATGCCCGAGCTCGTCGCGTGCTTCGACCCAAAGGCGGCCGGCGACCTCGTCGCGGTCATCCACTTCGCTTTTTCGGGGAAGCAGGCCGGAGACTGGGCCGTGCATATATCCGGCGGCACGTGCTGCCTCGCATCTGGACAACCGGCCGATTGGGACACCCGCGTTTCCTGCGACTCAAAAACCTTTGTCGACATCATGCTGCAAAAAGTCGATCCCCGAGGGGCGATGGCAAAAGGTGCGCTCGAGCTCACAGGCGATCGGCGATTGTTCTCGCGTTTCCGGCGACTGTTCCCTCCCCCGTCGACCTGACCCCGACGAGGAGCTCAATTTGTTCGGATGCAAATATGTCACCATCAATCTACGAAAAAGAGCTTTTATCGCCATACTGGCACTGATTCTTTGGTGATGCTCGATAAGCCCCCTTTTGCCTCCCGCCGAATTCCACCCTGCCTGGCATTAACCTTACACCTTTGAAATCTAGAGGTTTCACAAACAGAATCCACACCTCCTGCTTGCCTCTTTACCGCCCAAAGAACCCGCGGCACAGCGTTTGCATAACATCGGTCCCATGAACCGAGCAAACCAGGAAATACCCATGAACGCCGAACGCGAGAACCTTCGAGACACCATTTGCGAGCAGATTCCGAGTCTGTCTCAACTGGCAAACTGGTACACGCGAGACCCGATAGAGGCCGAAGATCTGGTGCAAGACACCCTCGTTTTGGCCCTTCGTTTTTCGGACACTTACAACCAGGGGACCAATCTCAAAGCCTGGCTGTCTCGGGTCATGCGCAACCGGTTCATCAGCGCCTCTCGCAGACGCTCCCTCGAGCGCAGAGTCTTCGACCTCGAGGGAAAACATGCCCTCAGCGACTGGTGCATCGGAGAGATGGGGCGCAAGAGCATGGCCGCCGACGGCGGCGTCCACAGGGACAACGGCTTCTCGGATCCGGTGGTCCGGGCTCTCGATGAGCTCAAACCCGAGTTTCGGCAGATCGTCTGGCTATGTGACGTGGAGGGGTTGTCCTACGCTGACGCAGCCCAAAAGGCGAACTGCCCGCTCGGCACAGTCATGTCCCGTCTGCACCGAGGTCGCCGCACTCTGAAGGCGCAGCTGACCTCGTGCGAGGAGCTCGCCGCTGCGTGATCCTTACCTTGGACAATAGCGCGCCCGAGAAAGATCATTTTCCCAAACTTCACAGCTCACGAGGGTCAAACGCGGAGAGGGAAGTCTGCCCGCTACGGAATCCCCAATCACCTTCGCGAGGTTCTCGGCGGACGGGTTGAGCTCGTCGAAAGGCTCGACTTCGTTGATGTGCTGGTGGTCGAAAGGCTTGATGGCCTCAGCTATCAACGCGTCGAGGTCGTGGAAGTCCAAAACCATCCCGCAGTCATCGAGCTTTTCGGTTCGCAGGCAAACCCTGACCCTCCAGTTATGGCCATGCAAACGCTCACATTTTCCTTCGTATCCTCGGAGCTGGTGTGACGCGGAAAACACCTTATCTCTGCAAATCTCGAACATCTTGCCGTATCTTTCGCTGCATTCGTTCCCCATCGGCTACGGGCCGATGAGATTCCGAAGTATATGAGGGCTCCCTCACTCGATGTCAACATCGGCGCCGACCCAGCTGCCGGGTCGCCATTTTGTCTCTTTCTTTCCGACAACCGGGCCTCGCTTTCAACAAAAAAAAGGGCGAAGCCCACAGGTGTTTTCACAAAATATCGCTTAACTGTACGTTATCGCTCGTAATAATCGGCAGCTTGACCGCGCGCTTTGTTTGTTATTGAAACCAAAGCGCTTTGACTGTTACACTTCCCATCGACCTTAAAATACTGAGTATCCCCGCAAGGATACATGACTTCGGGAGAAGCGCCTCAAGGAGGGTGGTCTAGTGAAAGACAGCGAACTGATTGCCAGCACCAAAAACACAAACAAACCTATCGATCCGGCTGATATGTCCCTTGAGGATCTGCTCAGAGCCGACCTCGCGCAAGACCCGAAGCCCCCCCGGCGAGCCGCAGAAGGTCGCGATGATGAACCGGGATCGGGCCTCGTAAAACTCGCCGAGATGGTTGCGAAATCCGCCCAGGATCCATCGGGCTCCTTTCAAACGGTCTCGTCGACCCCGCCGCCGGCCATGCTCACCCCCCCCACAGGGGTGCCGGTTTCCGAAACGATCCCCGCCCCGGCGCCGCCCCCAAAATCATCGGCAGGCATCATTTTCGCGGCCCTGGTGATCGCGGGCGCCGTCTTGGGCGGATTCTATCTCATAGCCAACAAGCAGCAGCCTGAGCCCCCGCAGCAGCTGGCTTCGACGCCTCCCGTCGAAAATGACAACGTTTACGCGCAAGGCGACCGGGAAAAGCCCGCCGGAGAAGAACTGGCGGCAAAAATGGGCTCCATGGAAAATGAAGACAACGCGCGAGCCGTCGAGGCTCCCGCGAAAGCAGAGCCTCAAAAAGCACCCGCCGAAACGCCCGCTGAAGACGGAAGCGCAGGCGGAGAGGACGCGACGAGCCCAGCGTCCGATGCCAAGCTTGATGAGACCCGCGCAGAAAAAAAAGAAGCTCGCCCTGAGCGCACAAAGAGCGCCCCTCGCGAGGCAACCGCTAACAAAAAACAGCGCTCGCAAGCTGCTCCCAAAAGCGCATCTACCGCTATAAAAGACGAGCCGCAAAAGAAAACAAGCCCCGCCGCCGAATCCCAAAAAGACGGCTCGGAGGATCTCGACGCGCTCCTGGGCGGGCCCAAGAAGAAGGCCCGGTCGGCCCGCAAGCCGGCCTCGCAGCAGCCGGCCGGGCTCTCCACGCCCGACCGCCAACAGGTCAAGCAAGCGATGGCCCCCGTGGCCCGCAAAGCTCAGATGTGCTCGAAATACTCCACGGGAACCATTCAGCTCAAGCTCGTGGTGAACAACAGTGGTCGCGTGGTCAGCTCGAAGGCGCTCGGGCCGTTCGCCGGCACCAACGCCGGCAAATGCGTCGAAATGTTGGCTCGCACGGCGAAGTTCCCCAACTTCTCAGAGCCGAGCTTCACCGTAAATTACCCCATCATACTCAAGTAAAACTCGACGCATCGCGCGTTTCCTGGCAACTTGGGGCGAGCATGAAAAGTCTCATCAATCGATTCACTTTGTCTGTTACGCTCATTTTCATCGTGCTCATGTCCGGCCCGGCGGCTTCTGCCGCCCCCGAAGTCGAGCTAGAAGCCCAGGTGAAACGTTCGCCGGCCCGGGCAGGCGAGCTGATTCTGGTGGAGTTTTTGGCTGAGATACCCTCGGGATATCATCTGTACAGCATGACCCAGATACCCGGTGGCGGCCGTGCACTCCAAATCAAACAAATCTCGAACGCTCTCGCGCCAAAGGGGCCTTGGCATGCTCCGGCCCCCCGCATCGAGATGGACCCCAACTTCGAAAAGCTCGTGGAGTACCACGAAGATGAGGTCACATACGCGCGCCTGTTCGAAATATCGAAGGAGCTCGCCCCCGGAAAACACCAGGCGACGTTCCAAGTGCGCGGTCAGATTTGCGACGACGCAGGCTGCCTTGCGTTTGAAAAACCTGTCGATGCTCCATTTGTCGTCGAGCAAGGAGCGACGCGCGCAGCCCGCACAAGTTCCTGGCAGCTCGAAGGAGAAGCCTTCCCCGAGGATCGCCCCCCTCCCACGTCCCTCAAAAGCTTGACAGGGGGCGATGATGTCCCGCCGATGGGTGGGGGCCTGTTGGGCTTTTTGATCATGGCCTTTTTGGCCGGGCTGGGAGCCCTGGTCACCCCGTGCGTTTTTCCGATGATCCCTATCACGGTGAGCTTTTTTTCTAAGTACTCGAAGGTCTCGGTCAGCCGCTCGGTGACGATGGCCACAATCTACGCCCTGTCCATCATCGCCACTTTCACCCTTATCGGCCTCGTTGTCTCGGCAGTTTTCGGCGCCGTAGGGATGCAGACGCTCTCGGCCTCCCCCTGGTTCAATCTGTTCTTGACCACTCTGCTGGTGGTTTTCTCCTTCAATCTCTTCGGGCTGTTCGAGATACAAATCCCCAGCTCCTTAATCTCGAAATCGAGCCAAAAAGAAGCCGAGCTCACCGCCGATGACGGCTCACTGGCCCACCAAGCCGCCGGCGTTTTCTTCATGGCCATCACCTTCACCTTGGTTTCGTTTACGTGCACGGTCGCCTTCATCGGTATCGTGTTGGCAGAGGCGGCCAAGGGGAACTGGTTTTATCCAGCCGTGGGCATGCTCGCTTTTGCGGTCGCCTTTTCATTGCCATTTTTCTTTCTGGCCATCTTCCCCTCATGGGCGGACAAGCTGCGCGGCAAGGGCGGCGACTGGATGGTCGCGGTCAAGGTCTCGCTTGGTTTTTTGGAGCTCGGCGCGGCGCTCAAGTTCTTGTCCAACGTCGACCTGGTTTGGCGCTGGGAGCTGGTGACCCGGCCGCTGGTCCTGGCCGCCTGGGTCGCTATTTTCCTAGGCGCGGGGCTCTATCTTCTGCGCGTCTTCAACCTCCCTCACAGCGACACCCAAAAGCGCAGCGTCGGGCCCTTGAGGATGGGGGCCGCCCTCGTCTTCTTGGCCTTGAGCGCATACTCCTTGGGCGGCATCAGGGACACCAGGAGCATGGGGGGCTGGCTCGACGGCTGGCTGCCGCCGGCGGTCTACCCGGGCACCGAGGTCGCTGCCGACACAAGCGGCGCGGGCGAAGAACTCGCTTGGCTCAAAGACGATATCCCCACCGCGATGACCACAGGACGAGAGCGCAGCCGACCGGTCTTCATCGACTTTACGGGCTACACGTGCACCAACTGCCGCTACATGGAAGGGGCCATCTTTCCCAAGCCCAGTGTCCGGTCTCGACTGGAGCGCATGGTCCTCGTGGCCGCGTACACCGATGCCGACACAGAGGTCTCCCGGGCTCAACGGGACTACCAGGTGCAGCGGTTCGAGACCGCGGCGCTGCCTTTCTACGCCGTCATAAACCCCCACGACGATTCGGTCCTCGCGACCTTCGCCAGCTCCACCAACGACGCCTCGGAGTTCATCGATTTCTTGGACAAAGCCCTGACCGCCTTCGATCGCGTGGGGCCCGATCAAAAAGCGGCGCCGCAAACCGGCAGCGACCCAAATTCTAGCCGAGGCGATTCAGGTTCGACACAAAGCAGCGCGCAGGCGGCGGACATCACGCTGGCCGCGGAGGGTCCGGCCATCGACTTCAGCCTCCCCACGCTCAAAGGCTCAGAAGATTTCACGTTATCCACGCTCCGAGGGCAGTGGGTCCTCGTCAACTTCTGGGCATCGTGGTGCGCACCGTGCGTCAAGGAGCTCAAAGAAGACTTTCCCGAGGCACTGAAAAACCACCCCCATGTGCGGTTCGTCACGGTGGCCTTCGACGGCGAAGAGACCATGAAAGCGGCGCTCGCGATCGCCGATGAGGCCGAGCTTTACAAAGGGATCGCGCTGCTCGGAGGCGAGGACCTCGAAGAGGCGCCGCTGCCGGACGAGCTGGACAGGGGCGCGAACCTTCCGATGACCTACCTGATTCACCCCGCAGGGCACGTCGCCTGGCAGCGGTTCGAGTCGGTGGACGCCCAGACACTCGAACGCGTGCTCTCAAAGGCCGCTTCCATCCAATAAGTCTCATCTCTTTCGGCTTTGGGTCCGGCCGAAAACCGTGGCCGATACTCGCCGCTTGCTTCACGAGGACCAAACGAGTTGACAGGGGCGGCGAAGCTCGAAAAGATTGCAACAACACGAAGATTTTTCGCTTTGAGCGTGGGATGGAGACATGGACGATAACGATAACGGCAACGAGCAGGTCATACGCGTGGTCATCCTCTACTTTCTCCGCTCGCTCATGAAGATAGAACGCGAGAGGCGAGGCTTGTCGAGGCGCAAGCTGTCGGCGCAAGTAGGTTGGCCCGAAACGACCTGGGCCGACATCGAGCGGGCAGCCCTCCCGATGAGCGCCGGCTACTGGACCATGGCCGCGAGCATCCTCGGCGTCTCCATCTCAGACATGGTCCGGCGTCTCAACGCGTTCGTCAACAAACACCCGATGCTGTGGTTCGAGCGCAGCCGGGACGGGGATATCTCGGTCTGCGAGCGACCGGTGACCAGTCCACGAGCCCTTCGCTCCGGGAAGACCTTCAACGTCGACCTCAACAGTGCTCGCCCGAGCCTCTATTACGAGCTGGCTTCGTATGTCAGCGATCCGGACGCGCTCATCGCCAAAGCGGATGAGCTTGGCTTTTTCGAAGCCGTGGAACCTGTGAAAACATCAGTCCCAGCGCGGCCCCGGCTCTGTGTCGAGCCCAAAGAGCGAAAGAGGATCCTCGAGCGCCGAATCTCGAGCGCCCTCGAGGGCCTGTCCATCGAAAAGCTCGCGCTGCTCGAACGGGTTATCGACAAGTTCGAGCGTTTCGATGAGAAGGCGCTGGCGACGGCTTATCGCCATTTCTCCTTGTCTGTGAGTCAAAAGTGACGTCTTCGCCCTTCCTCTTCAAGCGGCCTGTGGTTTTGTCTTGGAGCGCCGTCGTGTCGATTTTGGGGGCGCTGGCCTGCTTCACACCGCTGCTCGAGACCCTGGGCTACGAGCACTCCTTGCTCTTCTCCCTCGTCGCTTCGGCCGGCGCCGGACACATCGCCTCGGTTTATCCCAAGCACCTGCGACTCATGCAGGTCGCCCCCACTCAAAGCGTCTTCGAGCTCTACGGCCGCGTTATGGTGACCACGTCGGTCCTGTGGGCGCTTCCTTTGTTGTTTTCTTTGCTAAGCGCCCTCAGGACGACGCCGTGCAACCTCCTGGAAGGAGCTTCGTTCTACCTCCTCATGCCGCTGTTCTCGGTCGCCTTCGCCAGCGCGGCCGGGTTGTTTTTGGGGCTCGCTTTCCCGTCCTCCAAGATGTCTGTTTTTGTTTGGTATCTCGTATACTTGGCGATACTGACAGCATCCTTGATAGAGTTTTACACTTCGCCCGCAGTTTTTCTCTTCGGCCCGCTGCACGGCTACTTCCCCGGTGTGCTCTACGACCGCGTCATCCGCATCGAACCGAGATTTCTGACCTACAGGCTCCTGACGGCAGCTCAGATCCTCGTCCTCTTGAGCCTGTCCCAGTGGCTTTTCCAGCCGTCTTCGATCCGCATGAGCCTGCGCACGATACGCCTCACCTCCAGGTGGGCCCTGCTCACCGGTGCCTTTGCAGCCGCTTGCTTGGCTTTGAGCCTGGCCGGGCCTGCGCTTGGACACCGCAGCAGCCGCTCCATGATCGTCGAAGAGCTGAGCCTCGTTTACAAGGCCCCAGGCCTCGAGGCCCACTTCCCGCCGCAGACGGATCCACAGCTCGCCGAGGAGCTGACGGCCGACGCGCGCTTTGGCCTGCACCAGGTTCAAAAATATTTCGGCGTCACCTACTTAGAGACCATCCACGTCTTCTTTTTTGAGGATACGAGCCAAAAAGCGCGGCTGATGGGCGCTGCGGGCACCAATGTCGCCAAGCCGTGGCGCAAGGCCGTCTACGTCCTCGTGGGCACCGCTCCTCATGAAATCTTAAGACACGAGCTCGCCCACGTCGTCGCGGGGAGCTTCGGCACAGGACCGTTCGACATCTCGGGCCGGCTCGGTGGGCTGTGGCCGAATCCCGGGCTCATCGAAGGGGTCGCAGTCGCCGCGCAAGGTCCTCGCGGGAGCATGACCACACATCAGTGGGCCGCTGCCATGCGGCGGCTCGAGCTTTTGCCGTCGCTCGAGTCGATATTTTCTTTCGGCTTCTTCGGACAAAACGCCTCATCATCCTACACGGCCGCCGGCTCCTTCTGCTCGTGGGTAAGGGCCAATTTCGGCCCAAACGCTCTTCGCAGAGTCTACGAGCGCGGAGACTGGAGAGCGGCTACGGGTACCCCCCTGCGCGAGCTGGAGAAGCGGTGGCACGACTTCATCGACACGATCTCGCTCAAAGACCATGAGATTGAAGCGGCGTCCCACAGGTTTGATAGACCGCCTATCGTTCACACCAAGTGCGTCCACGAGGTCGCCAGGCTCGAGACCATGGCCGCCGAGCTGCTCTCTAACAAGCGCTGGGATCGCGCGTTGCATCTGCTCGAGCGAGCTCATGACGTCTCGGGAGAAAGCACGAGGACACGGCTGGGGCTGTTTTTTTCTCGCCTGGACGCCGCCGTCATCGATGACTTCGAACGAAAGGCCCATGAGCTCCTCGAAGATCCATCCATTGCCGCGGTCACCAAGGACACCATCCGGGAGATCGTCGCTGACAGGCTGTGGAAGCGCCACGAGTCCGCCCGCGCCGGCGCCCTCTACCGCGAGCTGGCCGAGCGCGCCCCGAGGCAGTCGGTGCGACGCTCCCTGGAGGTCAAGGCGCACCTTGCGACCCTCCCACCGGCTCTTCTCGGCCGAACCCCAGACGTTTTGGCCAGACGCCCCATCGAGGGCGGGCTCCCCGAAGGGCTGGCCATGCTCGAGATAGCCCGGCTCGTCGAGGCCAAGCCCCAAGATCCCGTAGCCGCCTACCTTCTCGGTCGACAGCACTTCCGCTACCGCAACTATGGCGGCGCCGCCCATTACCTCGAGGAGGCCATGGATCTGGGCCTCGAAGAGACCACCGACTCGCTGTGGTGGGAAGGACGCCTCATGCACGCCCAATCCCTGTTCCATCTCGACCGTCTGGACCACGCCCGCAACCTCTTCACGGCCATGGCCTCGGACACCTCTGTGCCTTCGGGAATACGCGCTAAAGCCGCGGACTGGGCCGAGCGCTGCGTCTTCCGCAAAGACACCCGTTCGAGCTGAGACCCTCAGCGTTTTTCGAGTCTGTCGAGCACCCTGCGCGGGCTCATGACACCCTTGTAAACGTAGAGCGAGCTGGGACATCTCTCGGGCAGGACGTCCTCGGAGACCCGCAGCCTGCTCGAGACCGCGAAGATGACCCTCTGAGCGAGGCCCGCCTCGACCAGCTCGACCCTCTTCCAGACCGCATCGCGGCTCCAGTACCCCATCACTTCGAAGTACGCCTTTTCGCCGGAAAGCGGCTGCATGAAGACGAGATCGGGGATGCACAGTCCAATGCCCGGAAGGTCCAAAATCGCATCGTTTTGTTCGACCTGCCAGGAGCTGCCGAGTTTTTCGAACTTATCGATGAAGGCGACCAGCTCGTCCGGCAAGCCGGCCGGGTCCGGTTCCTCGTGTCTCGTCTGCGAGCGACGTTTCGGCGCTTCGACTGTAAAGGAAAGCCGCGTCCGGTCCTTACCCCAAAGAAGCGTCGCCTCGAGCCGCCAGGCGTGGGCGTGCTCTTCGAGAACGGGGAGCAAC
Organism: Deltaproteobacteria bacterium; assembly: GCA_011389755.1. GTDB lineage: Bacteria > Myxococcota_A > Polyangia > JAAYKL01 > JAAYKL01 > JAABTR01. Next base: position 10,295 of record JAABTR010000006.1, read on the forward strand.
ATGGCGAGCTTGAGCCCGTACTTGGTGACGGACGAAAAAAGGCTGAATGGTCCGTCGATCGCCACGCGAAAGCCTCCCGACGGGTCGCGCTTTACAGTGTGCATAAGACGCAGAAACTTCATCCGCCTGAAGAGGGGTCGGTAGCTCGTCAGGTTGGTGTCCGAAAGCGCGATGATCACCTTCGACGCCTTGAGCAGCACCGCTTGTCTCAAAGACCGCTCGTACAGAGCGACGAGCCCCTCTGGGTCGATTTCTTTAAAGCTCTCGAGCCTGTGACTGTCTCGCAGATCCGCGAAGACAAACCGCTCGATCTGCTGCGGCTCCAAAGACAGCTCTTTCGCGACGGCCTGAATGACCTCGTCTCTGTCGAACCCATCCGCAGCGGAGAGCAGCGCCCGCGATCGGCTGGCTCTCCTAAAGAGCTTCAAGCGGATCTCGCTGGGTTCCACCGGGGAGCTCATCTCGAAGACACACCGGTCCAGCACCAGCTTCTTGAGGCCGTCGGCGAGTTTTTTTTCCCTCGGGGACACGTGCACCGAGTCCAGCCCAGCGACCAAAATCTCGCGGGCCTCGCCCAGATGACTTCGAGCCATGCCGAGATACGTTTCGCTCAGCTCTTGTGCGCGGACACGTGTTCGGGCATCTATCTTGCGCAGCTGCAAGGTGTCGCCCCGCCGCCTCGCGGTTACGAGATCAACGGTAAGCACTGTGTTCCCTGCGACGCTGACTCGTGTAGGTCTCTGCCGTGCCCCCGGCCACGATCTCATAAAGCACCGCCGGAGCCTCGTTTTGCTTCTTTCGCAGGATGCGGCCGAGGCGCTGCACGTGCTCCCTGACCGAGCCGCTCCCTGAGATGATGACCGCCACGTTCGCCTCGGGGACGTCCACCCCCTCGTTGAGCACCTTGGACGTGACGACACACTGGTAGACCCCCGACCGCAAGCCCCCGAGGATCTCGCTGCGCTCCGGCACCCGGGTCTGATGCGTGATGACGGGGACGAGGAATCGCTTCGAGATTTTGTACGCCGTGGCGTTGTCTTGGGTGAAAACCAGCACGCGATCCGCGCGATGCTCGAAGAGCAGCCGCTCCAAGTAGGAGAGCTTAGAAGGCGCGGCAAAAGCCAGCGCCCGCTGGCGGCGATAGGCCCGCATCGCCCGATGTCCGGCCTCTGAGCGCGCACTGAGCATGATGAAGCGGCCCCATGCGTCCGGCTCGCTCATGCGGATCCCATTTTGTACGAGGAAGTCCCGATACACGCCGCGCGCTTCCCTGTACGCGGTGAGCTCCTCCTCGGTCAGCTCGATGTTGACGCGCTTGACCTCGTAGTTCGCCAGGTATCGCCCGGAGAGCTCAATGATGTCCTTGCGGTAGACAGTGGGGCCGATGAGCTCGTCCAGATCTTCGTGGCGCCCGTCGTTGCGCTCGGGGGTCGCGGACAGTCCCAGCCGAAACGGCGCCAGACAGCTCTTGGCCGCCAGCGCGTAGCTCTGTGTGGGGAGATGGTGGCACTCATCGAAGACGACCATGCCGAAACGGTTTCCCAAGTTCTCCATGTGAATGTAGGCGGAGTCGTAGGTCGTGACCGTGAGCCCCTCGACGCCGTAATCTCCGCCACCGATGATCCCCACCGGCAGCCCGAAGGCGTCTTTCAGAACATCGTACCACTGCCTGACGAGATCTAAAGTCGGCGCGACCACCAAGGTCTGCCGTTTCTTGGAAGCCATGGCCATGACCGCCAAGTGAGTCTTTCCCGAACCCGTGGGCAAAACAACCACCCCGCGGCCCTTCTCGTTGACCCAGGCCTCGAGTGCTTCACTCTGAAAGGGGCGCGGCGATTTTGTGTCGCGCCTGCCAAGGTCCAGCGGGTCGTACTTGCGAGCCTCGTCGCTGTAAGGGATCCGAGCCTTGACAAGGTGCCTAATAATATCCGCGTAAGCCGACGCAGGAGCTCTGAAGCACCCAGAGCGCTCATCCCAAATGCAGCCCTGCGAAAAAAGGGAGGAATCCGTGCCTCGGATCTCCAAAGTACCGGCGGTAAATGCAAGACGAACCATCACTGGAATTACTAAACGAAATGCGGGGACGACCGCAAGGGTCGCTGGACGGGAATATCCTCAGCTGGAAGCTTTTTCTTTTTCGACCTTGGCCTCAGTCTTGGCGGCCTGAGGCTTCTTGTCGCCCGCTGCCTTTTTGTCAGCCTTTTTCTTACCTTTGGACTCGGCTTTCGCTTTTTCGGAGGACGCTGCTTTTTCTTCTACCTCGACCGCTTTCTTTTCCTTGGCAGCGGCTTTCTTCTCCTTGGCAGCGACTTTGGCGGCGGCTTTCTCTTCCTTGGCAGCAGCTCTTTTCTCCTTGGCAGCGGCTTTCTTCTCCTCGGCGGCCGCCTTCTTCTCCTCGGCAGCGGCCTTCTTCTCCGCCAGCTTCTCCTCTTTGAGCTCTTTGTCCCGCTCTTCGAGTTTGGCCAGTTTCATCTCCACCGAGGAGAGAGCCTCGGCTGCTTCTTTCGATGCGGCCTCAGCTTCCTCGAGCTGTCCTTTCAGTTCAGTGACTTCGGACGTGGTCTTCTCGGCCCTCTTCGCCGCTTTTTCGGCCTGAGCCGTTGCGACCTTTGCCTGCTGCTCAGCTTTTCTGGCTTTCGCTTTGGCCTTCTTCGCGGCCTGATTTTGAGCAACAACAGACGTCTTCCACTCCTTGACCGCTTGTCGGTGAGCCTTCTTGGCTTCCGCGTCTACCTCGCCTTCCGGCTTCTCGGGCTCTTCTGCGTTGAGCTCCTCTTCCTTCTTCTGCTCAGCCTCCAGCGCGGCGGTGGCTTCTTCCGAGGCTTTCGCGGCTTCCTCGGCGGCCGCCGACAGCTCCTCGTTCTTTGCCTGGAGCTTCTGCGCTCTGCCTTCCAATTTGGTCAGCTTGGCGACGAGGTACTTTGCATCTTTCTCGGCTTTTTTGGCCTTCGCCTTGGCCTTGGCGACCTCCCGCTTCGAAGCGGCCAGAGACGTCCTCACGCCTTTGATATCCAGCGCCGCAACCTCGGCGTCCATCTCTTGTTCGGCTTTTTCCGCCGCTGCCTGCTCCTGGGTCTGTTTTTTTCCTGCCTTAGCCTTCGCAGCCTCTGCCGCTGCCTCGGCCGAGGGTTCTTGTTGC
>JAABTR010000007.1 GCA_011389755.1 Deltaproteobacteria bacterium
CCTGCTCCTGGGTCTGTTTTTTTCCTGCCTTAGCCTTCGCAGCCTCTGCCGCTGCCTCGGCCGAGGGTTCTTGTTGCCCCTCTTCGGACGCCGCGACCTCAGACTCGGCGGCCGGCTCCTCCGGCTCGATCTCAGGCGCCGTCACCTCCGGCGCTTCGGGCTCAATGGGTTGAGACGGCTCCGTCGGCTGGGGCGCCGTTCCGCCGCAGGCACACATCGCCAAAGACACCAACCCGACCAAGACAAATTGCATTTTTCTTACCATCAGCGATTTTCCTCGTTGCTTTGACCCTTTAAAAAGAGTCGAGTTTCGAAGAATGAGCCGGCGGCACATCGAGATCGAAATCACGGAACCGGCGCTTGCTCATTGTGTTTCTACAACCGACTTTCGTTTGCGCTACGAAGTTTACCTCGATTAGCTCAAAGGGCCACTCGAGGTCAACTTCGCGAACCCTAGCACAGCGCATAACCATACATCTTCTGTAAATATATTCAACATCTTTTTGTTGCCCAACCACCACGCCAGATCACGACACGTTATCGCAGAACATCGTCCGGCGTCTCGTATTCGTTCAAACAAAGTATACGCCTGGAAAGCCCCGCGCCAATCGCCGCACCCATTTGAGTTTTTTTTTCAAAGTTTTTCTCGTTTCGGGTAACAGCCGCCACACGATGCGGTGTTGCAAGAGATGTCGAAACAACGCCGCCCATGCCGGCGGTGACCAGGAGGATGACATGCTCAAACAACCGACGAATTTTTTCTTTCTCTTTATCGCCTTGTCCTTTTCACTCTTCAGTCGTCCTATTTCTGCCCAGGAGACAACCGACCCGGCGCCCGCAACCTCCAAAGAGGATTCCCCGGCTTCTCAAGACGCGATCACAGGGGCAGAGCGCTCCTTGGAGGCCTGTCGAGATGGAAGGGACAACGACCGCGACGATCACATCGACTGCGAGGACCAGGACTGCCGGATCTTCGCCATCTGCGTGGCAGGTCAAAAAGAGCGCGCGCGATCCCCGGAGGAGACAAAGCCCGCGACCGAGCCAGTGGCAACCGTGGAAACTGGGCTGCTTTGCCGTGACGGCCTCGACAACGACGGTGACGGCAAGGTGGATTGCCAGCAAAAAAGCTGCCAAGACTATTTCTACTGTGAGACGAGAATATACGAGCGCCCAGAGCCGCCGAACAAACCACAAGGACTCCTCGTCAGTCTAGGCTTCGGGGTGGCCTTGCCAAACTTCCGCTGGCCCACCGCGAAGACCGACTCGATCTACGGCGAGGACATCCCCTTTGATCCCGACCTTGGCGGAATGACCCAGCTGAAGCTGGGATACGCCCCGATCAAATGGCTGGCTTTGGGAGTGGATCTGCACCTCGGAGGAACCGGCGCCACAAACTACGCGGATTTCTTTTCACTCGAGGATGACCCATCAAAATATAAGTACACTGGGTTCAAAGGGTTCGCCCATGTGGGCGCCTTTGCGCGGCTGCAGTGGATCCAGGACCGCTTCGTTCCGTACGTTGATTTCTCCGCAGGATATAGCTTTGCTCGCTATCGCTGGTATGTCTACGACCCGGCGAACAAATGGGACGAGATTGAAAACCACAGCTCGGATGAGAATTACGACCAGAGCACTCCAAACCCTGCGCCGCGGGTCGGCATCAGAGACGAACGGGCGCAGACCTTCCGCCATCTCACACTGGCCGTCAGTCCCGGATTCGATGTTTATGTGGTCAAGCGGCTCTTCGCCATCGGAGCGCGGGCCTGGATCCCTGTCTATGCCAGCCGAAATCCCGAGACCGACAACATCGGCGTCATGCTCAGCGTGACCTTCACGCCGACTTGGCGTGAACAAAGCCGCATCAAAGCCGAATACAGAGACCCAAGCGCCGGTCCAAATTAATTTCTGCCTGTAAGTCGCCGCTCTTGACAGTTTCCACCATCCCAGGCAATTTTTTTTCCATCATGAATAAGCAAAACACGTTGAGCGGCGAGCAGCTCACAGAGGTGCTAGGGCTTTTAGGCGGATTGATTTCCAAGGGCAGCAAAGCCTTTAAGAGCTTTCGCGAAGAGCTGACGCGAGAGCTCGACAGCAAAATGGCTATCATATCGGAATCCGTTGGCGAGGTGGGCATCGACCCCTTCGGGATGGATCCCAAGTCTGTGCGCAAGGGTTTTTTGGGGGCGGCTTTTCTCTACAAAATCTACTTCCGCTGTCTCACCCAGGGCATCGAAAACGTCCCCAAGAAAGGTCCGGTAATCTTTGTCGCAAACCACGCCGGCCAGATCCCCATCGATGCGGTGATGATCGCGGTGGCGATCCTCCTCGAAGGAGATCACCCCAGGATCACGAGGAGCCTGGCGGACCGATGGGTGCCCAGCCTCCCGTTCATCTCGACGCTGTACTCGCGCGTCGGGGTTACGGTGGGCACGACCGAGAACGCCGAGCTCTTGCTGGCCCGAAACGAAGCCCTGCTCGTTTTTCCCGAGGGCATGAAGGCCATCACGAAGACCATCGATCAGGCTTATCAGTTGCAGGATTTCGGCCTCGGATTCATGAGGCTCGCGCTGAGCACAAAGGCGCCGGTGGTGCCGATAGCGGTGGTCGGATCAGAGGAGCAGTACCCCACGCTCTACAATCTTCGCAGCGTCGCCAAGCTGCTCGGAATTCCGTCGGTCCCCATCTGGGCACAGCTTGTCGTCCCGGTGCTCGGGATGCTGCCCCTGCCGGTCCGCTACCACTTAAAGTTCGGCGAGCCGATGACCTTCGAAGGTGATCCCGATGACGAAGACGCGGTGATTCAGGTCCAAGCAGGCAGGGTCAAACAGCGTCTGGGCGAGATGCTGGAGAGTCTGCGCGAGCAGCGAAGGAGTATCTTTTGGTAACCACACCACCCTCGAGGCATCACGCCCCTGCTTTCCCCGGGACGATCGCCATCTCAGGCGCGGCGGGCCACTTCGGCAACTTGGTCTCCAGGCGTCTTCACCGCACGGATGACGTCATCGCCATCGACGCCAGAAACTTCGACCAGCGCCCTGACGACGTGGCCCACCTGCGATCGGAGCTCCGCCGAAAAGAGACGAGAGACGTCTTTCGCCGCAATGAGATCCAGGCCGTAATCCACCTGGGGCCTCACCACTCGGAGGTCCCCGAAAATCGGGGCGGTGACTCTTTCACCAGCGCGCTCGAAGACTTCTCGAGGCTGCTTCAGTACTGCGATCAGTATCCGGTAGAGAAGCTCATCCTGTTGTCTTCTGCCAACGTCTACGGAGCCCGCCCCAATAATCCGCAGTTTCTTTCGGAAGAAGCTCCTTTGTTGGCGCCGGATCTCGCCTCACTGCGAGACGTCGACATGATGGCGCAGAGCTTCTTCTGGAAAAGGCCCGACATCGAGACCATCATCTTGCGCCCAGTGAATATCACCGGAGGCGTCGGGAGCGTCATGGCGCGCTACCTGCGCCTGTCCCCGGTCCCAAAGCTCCTCGGCTACGATCCAATGATCCAGCTCGTCCACGAGGAGGATGTGGTGGAGGCCGTTCGGCTGGCCTTGGCGGCAGGACACAGAGGCATCTTCAACCTGGCGGGTCCGTCGCCGCTGCCACTGTCGAAAATCATCCGCAGGCTGGGCCGCCAGCCTCTTCCCGTACCGCAGGTTCTGGCAAAGACCATACTCGGGCATATGAGCCGGTTCGGAAAAAACGAAATCAGATCCACTTACGTAGATTTTGTCCGCTACGTCTGCATGGTCGACGACTCGCGCGCGCGCTCCAAGCTCGGCTACAAACCGCGATACGGCCTGGATGAGACGATCCGCGCGGTCGATCTGTGGGAGTAAGCTGACATTTTTATTAAAGTGGCCGGTGTACTAAAACTGACCTCGCCTCAAAAGCCACCGCGCCTCCAGGTCCCCCCGTGCACAGCGAAAAGCTCTCCACTGCGCGTCGCGGCTCGAGCCGTCTTTCTCTTTGTGTTGGGGTTTCCCCGGCCTCTTCGCAAACCGAGAGAACGGATCGAGCTCAAGCCCTTTTTTTTCTCCGAGATCACATCTCTGTTGGACCCCGGCTTCGCCAAACCGTTTCTCGGGCTCGGGATCCGAGACATGATATTGTTCGATCGAGGTATCCAGATTCCGTGTTTGCCTCATCTACCAACCTCCTCATGAGACCCCCAAAGGAGTTCTTCGTCGTGGCGGCAGACACTCAAGCGCCGTGCCAGATCACAGCGCCTGTAAAAGGCAAACTTTTTCAATACCTAACGAACTCCGGGCAAACGGGCTCACCCTGAAAAAGGGGTCGAGGTGACCCGATCACGACAACCACTGTGGTCACTTCGACCCCATACGCAGATGGCCAGAAGGCAAAGGAATCGTCACCAGTCGGATGGCTTTTCTTGGGAGGGTCAGTCGATGATGTTGCGCCCGCGCAGCGCTTTGATGACCACGTCGACACACTCTTCGATGGATTGCTCGCCGGTGTTGACGAAGACCTCAGGAGCCTCCGGCGCCTCGTAGGGCGCGTCGATACCTGTGAAGCCCTTGATCTCTCCGGCCCGGGCCTTCTTGTAAAGCCCCTTGGGATCGCGCTCCTCGCACACCGACAGCGCCGCCTCGCAGTAGACCTCCAAGAACTTCTCCGGCTGCAGATCGCGGGCGATCTTCCGATCGGCCGCGTAGGGGCTGATGAAAGCCGTCAGATTGACGACTCCGGCGTCGGTGAACAGCTTGGCGACCTCTCCGATGCGGCGGATATTCTCGACCCGATCCTCGGGGGAGAAGCCGAGGTTTTTGTTGAGGCCGTGCCTGACATTGTCGCCGTCCAAAACAAAGGTGCTGATTTTCATTTCGTGCAGCTTCACCGCCACGGCGTTGGCCAACGTGGATTTGCCCGAACCGGACAGCCCCGTAAACCAGATCGTCGCTCCCTTGTGCCCATGAAGCTGCTCGAGCTCTTCCCTCGTGATGTGGTGATCGTGCCAGGTGATATTGGTGGCTTTTTGCGTCATATTCATCCTCTCCTTCGAAGCTTTCGCTCAGATCTTACGCTTTCGTCTCTTTGACCTGCCAAGCGATCGGCTCGGGCGTGGCCTTCGAGCGCTTGTAAACTACACCTTGCTCGATTCTGCGGCAACTGCTAATACACGGAAACGTCAAGAGATTTTCATCACCGGCGCCATTTGCCGCTGCCGGGTGAGAAGCAGAGACTCGACCGCCACAGCGCGGTCATGGCGTGAGGAGCGGAATATGTTCGAGAACTACAAACAGCAATTTAGAAAAGAGATTCAAGACATCAAAGAGGCGGGCACCTACAAGGCCGAGAGAGTGATCGAGTCGCCCCAAAGCGCGTCCATCAAAGTTCCGCAAGGCGACGTCATCAACATGTGCGCAAACAACTACCTGGGCCTCGCAGACAACAAGGAGATCATCCAGGCTGCGAAAAAAGCCCTCGACGAGCGCGGCTTCGGCATGGCCTCCGTCCGCTTCATCTGCGGAACCCAGGATCTCCACAAAGATCTCGAGAGCACCATCTCGAAATGGTGCAGCACCGAAGACACCATACTGTACTCATCGTGCTTCGATGCCAACGCCGGTCTGTTCGAAATCCTCCTGAGCAACGAGGACGCGATCATATCGGATGAGCTCAACCACGCCTCGATCATCGACGGCGTCCGTTTGTGCAAGGCCGAACGTCACCGTTACAAAAACTCCGACATGGGCGAGCTCGAAGATATCCTCAAAAAGACCCAGAACAACCGCCGCCGGCTCATAGCCACCGACGGGGTCTTCTCCATGGACGGATACCTGGTCAAGCTGGATGAGATCTGCGATCTCGCCGAAAAATACGACGCCATGGTCATGGTCGACGACTCCCACGCCACGGGCTACATCGGCAAGACCGGCAGAGGCACCCCCGAGCACTTCGGCGTCCAAGATCGCGTGGATATCGTGACGTCCACCCTTGGCAAAGCCCTGGGGGGCGCGTCCGGCGGTTACACGACCGGTCGGGGGGAGATCATCGAACTTTTGCGTCAACGATCCCGGCCCTACCTCTTCTCCAACACCCTGACGCCTTCGCTGACCGCGGCGGCCATTAAGACCTTCGAGCTGCTCTCTAAATCCACCGCCCTGCGGGACAAGCTCATGGACAACACGAAGTACTTCCGCGACCGCGTCGAGTCGCTGGGTTTCGACGTGCTCAAGGGAGAGACCGCCATCGTGCCGGTGATGCTTTACGACGCCAAGCTCGCGTCCACATTCGCCGATGAGATGCTCAAAGAGGGCATCTATGTCATCGGCTTTTCCTTTCCTGTCGTCCCCAAAGAAAAGGCCCGGATCCGCACCCAGATCTCCGCGGCGCACGAAAAACAGCACCTGGACAAGGCCATCGCTGCCTTCGAGAAAGTCGGCAAGCGTCTGGGTGTCGTGAAGTAGTCGCTGCGCCACTTTGTAACCAACGCCAGTAACTAACGCCATCCCCAACCCCGGCTTGCCGTCAAACGCACTTTCCGATAGGAAACACGGTACATGGCGCAAATCCCGGCACAGACCTCATTGACATCGAGCTGTTTGCTCGTGCTGTGTTTCGTTTGTGCCTCACCGCTCAAAGCTGAGCAGCTGGGCACGAAATCCCCAACCGAAAAAACCACATCGGAGCAGCGGTCAGAAGCGTCGCCTGCAAAAATCGTCGTCTTGGGATCTCTTGGGGATGAAAACGCCAACGAGCGAACCCTGGAAGCTCTCAGGGCGCAGCTCAGCGATCTTCGGGTCGCCCTCAAATCCATCGATGATGCGAAACTCAGCGCCCCGTTCGTAGAACAGCTCCAGGTCGCTAAAACTGTCGCTCATCGAGAGCAAGCCTTGCTCGTCTTGTGGCTCGACTCGAGCCATAAAGACACCGTAATCCTGTTCATATCCCATCCAGCCTCCGACCGGCTGCTCGTCAGAGAAATCTCGACCGCCGGCCGCAACCCCGAAGGCACCAGCGAAGCGATCGCGGTCATCGTGAGGGCGAGCGCAAAAGCTCTGATGGATGGCCACGAAATAGGCTTTGAGCAGCCCGGCCAAGCGCTGGAGGGGATCCCCACCCAAGAAGCTCCCACCTCCCCGCAGCCCGAGGTCCCTGCGCGTCCGCTACAAGAAACATCGAAGCAGCCCGGAGCGCACCTCGGAGTTTCTTTGGGCTACGGGATTTTTCTGACAACCGGAGACGCCGCCCCATTTCACGGCCCAACCGGAAGAGCTCACCTCCGGTTCAAGCGGATAAACATTTCTGCGGGATATCAGTTTCGGATTCCAAACGAGATCGAGGGCGATTCCGTCAACCTTTCCCTCAGCTCAGGGAGAATATGTGCGGCAGCGGCAGCCGCATGGGCGCTTTCCCCAAAATGGCGCCTCGAAGCCGGCCTCGAAGCCGGCCTCACTTTTGTCTTCGCCACTTCGACATCGCGCACACAATCTTTGGAAGCCGCGGACAGCGAGCTGCGCTGGCTGCCGGGCATCGCTCCCAGGATAGCCTTTTCACGAAGCGTCCTCGGCCGGCTGAGCGCATACGCCGCTATTTCTGTTGACGTTCTGTTCAAGCGCGTCGAATATGTTGCCGTCACGTCGTCAGGGAACGAAGAAGTGCTCGGTTTTTGGCGCTTTCAACCATTTTTCGAGATAGGACTGATTTTTTTCGATTTCGTCCGTCCGAATTTTGTTCAAGATGCACGATAATAACAGCAGTGGCCGAAAAGGCTCGCCAGGCCCGGACAGAGAGCACGACTCGAACGAGTCGGACCTGCGACTTGCAAAGGCTGCGACCAAGGATCGCGCCGCCGCCGAGAAGATTCTGGTTCGGTTGGAGCCGCGCGTTCGACAGTCTGTGAGGCTGGCTGTTGGTCGTGACCAAGACGCAAACGACCTCGTAAACATCTGTCTCCTCGAGATTCTCAAAAATCTCGGGAGATATCTGGGAACGGGCAGCCTGGAGGCATGGGCAGGGCGTCTTTCGTACCGTGTGATGATGCGTCAGCTGAGCAGACGCCGGCGGCGCGAGCGGACGGAACCCCCAGTGGATTTCGAAACCGGGGCAACCGAGGAGACCCCCGAGGGCAAGGCGAGCCGCGCCCACCTTCGCAAACGATTGGCAGCTCACTTCGAGAAGCTGCCCCTGGAGAGGCGCCAGACTCTGATTTTGCGCCTGGTCCAAGGTCACTCGGTCGCAGAGGTCGCGCAGATCACGGATGTCCCGATCAATACGGCTCGGGACAGAATTCGCGTGGGACTTAGAGAATTGAGAAAGAGCCTGAACAAAGATCCCGAAACCCATGATTATCTTTTAAAAAAGAGCAATGGCTAACTCGACTCAAAGTACTGGTGTTCCCCAAAGAGATTGCGATCGCTTTCTCGATATCCTCGATGCGGTCTTCGCGGACGAACGCGCGCTGACCGCCCAAGAGCGGGTATTTTTTGAGGAGCACGCGGGATCTTGCTCGGGGTGCGGCGTTTTGGCCGATGCTCTCGAAGAGATAAAATCACCAGCGCCGGTCCACATCGATGCGGTCAAAAAAGCCGCGGATACCTACTTCGAACAGCGCCGCAGAAGAAACGCGCTCTATCCTCTCGTCGCTGCCGCGGCCGCCATTGTTCTGGCTTTATCGACTGTGCTTTTCGTGCAAAGCCGGCAGCCGGAACACCCCCGTCTCCAACTGGAAATAGCGCAAGGAGACGTAGCAGTTGACGATGAACTCGCGCGCCCCCGGCAGAGCCTGGACTGGCGCCTGGGGTCTCGTCTCATCGCCAGAGAAGAGACCCTGCTTATTGAAGATGACGCGCTGATTATCCGACTCAAAAAAGGCGCCCAGATCGCTTTGTCGCGCCACGAAAATAAAACCACGCGGCTGCGTCTCATCGATGGAGAAGCTGTCTTTGAGCTAAATCCAGCGGCGACGAGATCTTTGGTGGTTGAGACGATGGCCGCCGACGTGGTGGTGACAGGTACCGTTTTTTCGGTCCGCGTTCTCCCCGATGACGTTCGGGTTCACGTGACGCGAGGCTCGGTACGCGTCGAGCCCAAGGTGGCCTCTTTGTCCCCGATCGATGTCGCGGCTGGACAGTTCGTCCTACTCTCCCGCGGTGACGTCGAGCAAGAATCTACCGATAACGATGAAAAAAATGCGGCCGTGGCCGTGGCCGACGATATTCGCGCAAAAGACGAGAAAGAGATTCCACAAAAAGCGGCGAGTGACGAAAGTCGCCGCGACACACTCTCGCCTGCGCCCGATGACCGGAGCGAAGGCGCCGCCATGACACGGCACCAGGAACGCCCCCCCCTGGGCGAGCTGATACGCCACGCGCGGCAGTGTCGCAGCGCCGGCCAATGGGCGTGCGCTGCTCGAAAATACCAAAGCGTCGCCAAGCGTTTTCCGCACAGCCCCGAATCGCTCACTGTCCTCGTCCCTCTGGCCGAGATCGAGCTGGAAAAGCTGGGACGACCCGGGGCCGCCCTTCGTCATTATCAAAAATACCTCAAACACGAGCCTCGCGGAGCTTTGGCTCCGGAAGCTTATTTTGGGAAGTGCCGCACATACGAAAAGTTGGCCAAGCACAAAGAAGAACAAGAGTGCCTGCGTGCTTTTTTGCAAAAATTTTCAAAGAGTATACATGCAAGACGCGCAAAAACGCGTCTGGTTGCAATTTCGGACTCAAAAAAATAAAATCCGGGTCCGGTTGCTTGTATAGGTTATGAATTGTCAAGGGTGAAACCAAAGGGAGGTAACACAATGAAGGCAATGTTCCACGTATTTTCACTGCTTCTTTTTGCGACCGCGTTCGTGTTCAGCACGGCGTGCGGCGGCGAAGACACTCCATCGAACTCGTCTAACGATAGCGAAAACATTATCGGCGGCGAAGGTGAGGGTGAAGGCGAGGGCGAAGGCGAAGGTGAGGGTGAAGGTGAGGGCGAAGGTGAGGGTGAAGGTGAGGGCGAAGGCGAAGGCGAAGGTGAGGGCGAAGGCGAGGGCGAAGGCGAAGGTGAGGGTGGTGGCTACAAAACCATGTGGAATTGCCTGATTTGCGATAGCAAATAGTCATTCTTTTCGTCCCGGGGTCTCACTCCAACTTCAGTTGATCCCCCCCAAGGATATCGAGTCCCCAGCAAACCATCCATCCTTTTATTTTCTCGGCAGTCACCACCAAACACCAATCATCACCCCTATTCTTCAAAAGCAACACCTCCTCAGGGGCGCTGACCGCGTCTATGACGTCTCCGTCCATAGGCTCAGTCCGCACTCTCACATTTTTTCGAATCACGCGGACGGCTTTGTAGCGGCTCTCCCCTGCCCCGTCGGGCAAAAGATCCCCTTGCTCAAGTTTTTTGGCGAGCTCGACAGGCGAAGGAAATACGACGGTCAAAGACATCATGTAGCGGGAGTATTTCGCGAATTTGTCAATCGGACCGAGGCCCTCGAGCTTTTCCTCGACACACGAAACAATCGCCTCCGCTTTTTCGATATCGGTCCCCAAGGCTTTCCAAATACTCAAAGCGGCGCGAGAATAGTCGACCTCGATACCAAGGGCGAGCCTCCCATAGCTCATCTTGTTTACTACGGCATCCCGGCAGCCGGCGATAACATGGAGCCGCTGAGCCAAGGCATCTCGAAGCGCCGGAAGCTCGTCGCACTGACTCGCGGGCACCTCCACCCCTTGCGGTGTCCAACAACGCGAAACGTCCAGAGTCCCCGACCAGACAATGGACGGCGGGAGATCTCTGGCCGGAGGCAGTGCGCCCTTGGCCTCTGGAAGCTTCGGCATGTTGTCCTTCGCGTCTGTCGGCACCAACCTCGGCGCGTTGTCTGCGTTCGAACGCCCAACGCGGCCCTCGGCCTGCTCTTCGGCGTGTGCCTTGTTCTTCTGGAGGGCTCGCGCGTCGTGCCACGCGCGAACCGCGGGATCCGAGATTTCGGACGGGATATCTATCCCACCCGCCAGACCAAACAGCTCTGGTCGAAGCCACGCGCATGCGAAAAAAATTACCGCCGCGTAAAAGCAAAGAGCACCGACCAAAGCTCTTTTGAGGCTCGCTTTGGGATTTGGAAGAGAGTCGTCGCGGCGATATGGGGAATATCGGAGTTTTGACATCTTCGTGCCTTTGACAGTTCGCCGCATCTCGGAAATTTCGTCGACCGGAAACAAAGGCGGCCAGTGTCTCTCAACGATGTTTTTGTTGCAAGCGGTCTTGACGAGCCCGAACCTGCCGGTTCGTCATTTTCGTTTGGTGGTTTCCTCGATGACGAAACAGCGTTAAGAACATGGACACGGATATCTACATTGATTAGGGAGTCGCTAAAGGAAATGAAGCCGAACCATGAACACTACTTATCCCGGGCCATAGAGCTCGCGCGGCAGAACGTCGAAGTCGGCGACGGAGGGCCCTTCGGCGCTGTCATCGTCAAGAAGGGTTCGATCATCGCGGAGGCATCCAACCAGGTCGTGCCCGACGAAGACCCTTCAGCCCATGCGGAGATCGCTGCGATACGCATGGCCTGCAAAGCGCTGAAAACCCACGAGCTTAGCGGTTGCGACATCTACGCGAGCTGCGAGCCCTGCCCCATGTGCCTGGGCGCCATCTATTGGGCACGTCTCGACAGGGTTTTCTTCGCCGCTGATCGCTACGACGCGACCGACGCCGGCTTCGATGACGGTTTCTTGTACGAAGAGCTGGTAAAAGCCCCCGGAACACGCAAGATCCCCACCCGGAGGATCGCGGTGGACGAGGCGACCGCGCCGTTCGAGCTGTGGAAAAGAAAAACAGACAGAAATCATTACTGAATAAATGGTCATGAGGAAGCACAACGCAAGTCCCCGCCTTTTGATCATCGGGATTGACGGCTTTGGCCCCGAGCTGTGGGATGAGCTAAGAAAAAGAAACAAGATCCCGTGTTTAGAGGACATCTCTCGATTGGGCACCTGGTCGGAGCTCGATTCGACGACCCCTGCCACGACCTTGCCCGCCTGGACGAGCATCATGACAGGCGCTCGCCCGGCAGAGCACGGAATCAACGATTTTACCGTCCGTCAAGGATACAAAGTTCGCTTCGTGGGCGCCGGTTCGCGCAAGCTGCCGACCTTTTTCGAGCACTTGGAAAAACACGGGCTCGACGTGGGTACAGCCTGGTTCCCCGCGACCTACCCTCCGGTGCCTCTGCGCGGTTACCAGATATCCGGATGGGACAGCCCGGTGACCCGCCGCGGGGACGCCTCCTTTGTTTACCCGGCCTCCTTGCACGAAGAGATGCTGTCTCGCTTTGGCAACGATCACTTGAGCTTCGACCCTATCGACGAGTTCTCAACACGAGCCGACTGGCATCAAAGGGCTGCGACGCGCCTTGTCGAGAGCGTCGAGAAGAAGGCCGAAATGGCCCGGTGGCTTCTGAAAAACAAACCGGTCGACGTCGCGGCATTTTATTTTGGAGAGACCGACACGGCGGCGCACCACTTCTGGGCTTTTCACGATCCGAACTCTCCACGCCGCCCGGCCGATGTGCCCCCCCGGCTCACTTCGGCCATCGAAGATGTCTACGCCGCAGTTGACCGCGCCGTCGCCGACCTGCGCAGAGCGTGCCCGAAAGGCGTAAAAATCGCGATTGTATCGGATCACGGTTCGGCAGGAACGGGCCGCCGCGTGGTGTACCTCAACCGCATTCTCGAAAAAGCCGGGCTGCTCCGCTTCGACACGCGACGCAGCGCGCTCCCCACGGAGCTCATCCGCAGCATGGCCCCGGGCCTCATCCCCCGTGGGCTGCGCCGACACCTTTTTCGTTTCGCCGGAGGGCTCGCGCCGGGATTTTTCGAGTCAAAAGCGCGCCTCGGAGCCATCGATTGGTCGCGAACGTATGCGTTTTCCGAAGAGATCCCCTACGCTCCGGCCGTGTGGTTGAACCTGCGCGGACGGGAACCGAGCGGGCTCGTGTGCGAATCGGACGCCGAGCGCATCAAAGACGAGGTCCGAAAGGCGCTTAAAGAGACCGTCTCCGACCGAGGTGCCCCCCTCATCCGAAAAGTTCACGACGCCAAGGAGATCCATTACGGCAGGTATGAGCACCTCTTTCCCGATCTCATCGTGGAGCTGGCCGACGAAGACGGCTATCAGGCGACATGTCAGTCTTCTAAGGGACGGCCCGGGGCGGTGAGCAAAAAGCTGCCCCCCAGCAAGTGGCTCGGCCGAAAAGGGCGCAGCCTGCCGGGGTGCCACAGCTACAAGGCGATTTTAATCTTAAACTCCAAAGACGCGCCCTCGCTCGAAAGCACCCAGCTCCAGCGACCGGCCTTGTGGCACGTGGCCTCCATCATCTCGGGCCTTCTCGATGTTCCTTTGGCCGATTGGTTCGAAACCCTGGACCGCCCCTGCGGCGCCCCTCAAAAGGGTTCCACGTCACCCGAGGCTAAAATCCCCGAGACGAGCTACACACGAGAAGAAGAACGCATCATCGCTGAGCGCCTCAAAAAACTCGGATATCTCGATGAGTGACACCTCACAAACCACGCTTTTGTCGATCGTCGTACCGGCTTACAACGAGCAAGACTGCCTGGCGAAGCTGCATCAAGAGATCTGCCGCGTCCTGGATCCGCATGGCATGAGCTGGGAGATGCTCATCGTGGACGACGGCTCCACAGACGACACGGCGAGAGTGATCGAGACCCTGGTCGAGACCGACTTGCGCGTGGAAGGAATTCATCTCGCCCGGAATTTCGGGCATCAAGCCGCCCTCCTCGCAGGGCTCGCCGAAGCCCGGGGGCAGGCCGTCGTCACCATCGACGCAGATCTGGAGCAACCTCCGGCGTCGATCCTCGAGATGCTCGCGCTTTGGAAGCAGGGGTATCAAATCGTCCACGGTGTGCGGCGCGACCACCCCGAGCTCTCATTCTTTAAACGCAAGACATCCCGCTGGTTCTACCGAGTCTTCTCTTTTTTAACTCGCATCCCAATTGAACCGGGCATGCTCGATTTCCGCCTCTTCGATCGCACCGCGGTTGACGCCATCTTGTCATTGCAAGAAGCCGACTTTTTTTTGCGCGGCATCGCCGCTTGGGTCGGATTCAAACAGGCCAAACTGCCCTACCAAGCCGGCTTGCGCTCAGCGGGACAGACCAAGTACTCGACCCGCGCCATGATAGCTTTCGCGATGCGGGGTATCACGTCATTTTCGACCTTTCCGCTGAGGTTGGCCACCTACCTCGGGCTCATGATGACGCTCTTGTCCACGGGCTACGGCATCTACGTGACGATACGCCATTTCTTTTGGGAACGCCCGCAGCCCGGCTATGCATCCACGATCCTTCTCATCTCCTTCTTGATGGGGGTCCAGTTCCTCCTCACCGGGGTGCTCGGCGAGTACGTGGGGCGGATTCACGTGGAGGTCAAGCACAGGCCGAGATACATCGTAGCACGCAAAGTAAGCCCCACCCCCGATTGTAGACGGACGGCGACGTCAAAGAAAACATGCCCGAGAAGCTGACAGTGCTCCACGTCTACGCCGGGCCGTTCCCCACCCGCCAGGGGACCCAGGTGCTCGTTGACGCCATCTGCCGGGAGTCCAGCGACGACGGCGTCAACACACACCTGCTCTGCTACGACGGCGGCTCCGATTTTAAAGAGGCTCTACCTTTTGCGGTTCATCGAATCGCAGCGCTCTTAGGCAGTCCGCCGCTGCGCTCCGGCCCCAGCTTCGGGCGACTTCCGCGAGATATACTGCTCGCAGCTGCGTGCCGCAGGCTCATCAGGCAGCTGCGCCCAGACATCCTCCACGCGCACCACTACGAGGCTCTGGTCGCCTGCGCCTTGGCGCGAGGACGGGCGTCTCGCCCCACCCTCGTCTTTCACTGCCATGCCCTGCTCGGATACGAACTCGACACCTATTTCCCAAAGCCATACGCGGCCCAAACACGATCCCTCGGATCTTTGATCGACACCCACCTGCCGCGGCTCGCCGACGCGGTCGCGGGAGTCTCGCCCTTTGTGACCGCTACCATGCGCAATCGCACTCAGGGGCGGATCGCTGTCGACTACGTTCCGGCATACGTGGAGCCGCTCCTGCCCGCCGGCCGTCAAAGCTCGTCTTCCAACCCACAAAACGGGAGCTGCGTCACGGGTCTGTACACCGGTAATCTCGACGGATATCAAGAGATATCGAGGCTCCTCGACGCTCTCGAGAGGTTGCCCCTCAAGGTCCGCAAGCGACTTCGGTTTCTCTTTTCGACATCGTCGTTGGCGGCCAGCTTGAAACGGGAGATCTCCCAAAGGGGCTTGGCCGACATCGTTAGGATTCAAAAGGAAAACACTGCGCGGGAGGCGGCCTTTGCCCTCGAGACGGCGGACTTCACCGTGATCCCCCGCTCTCGCCCCGGAGGCATCCCCATCAAGCTCATAAACGCCCTCGGGGCGGGGGTCGCCTGTATCGTTGATCGACACATAGCCTGTCAGCTGCTCGACCCTTGTGAAGCCATGTTCGCTCATTCTGAGGATCCTGAGCAGCTGTGCGCCGCCATCACCGCGCTCACCGAGTCCCCACAGACGAGGCGAAGTCTCCAAGCCGGCGGTCTGCGCTGTTATCAAAGGGAATTTTCGAAGAAGGCGGCCAGAGACGCCAGGCGTCTGCTCTACGAACGCGTCCTCGCCAAGAAGGCAGCGGCATCGCACAGGTGAGGGTCAGGACTTCGTGGATGGGGGCGGCTGACTGTTGCGCTCCTTGCGTTTCCTCAAGGTGATGCGACAGAGCCTTTTTACGAAGGTGTCGTGCAGCTGCGCAAACTTGAGCCCGTAGAAGTGCCTATTGGGCTCATGGCTGCTCCAAACCACCTCCGCGCTCCCCGCGATAACGCCACCTTCCTCATCGGGCATGCGCAGAGAAAGCCGAACCCTCTCGGTAACATCCAGCTTTTCGGGCAGCTCGATCATCGCGCCGGAGCCGCTGACGTTGACAGTGCAGCCCTTGGCTCTCCATGCGCCGGCGCTGCGAGTCACGGCCACCGGCAACTCCATATCTTCTCTCATGGAGATGCGCCTGTTACGCGGCAGCTGCTCGGACTCGACAAAGATGTCGATTTGGTCCGAACCGTCCTCGTGAACCAGAGCCCTGCAGTCTTTCAACGGCGCAATCCGTCTGAGCCGGGGAAACCAGGCACTGACGACCTGATCCTTTTCGAGGGAGTAGAACTTCAGCGGGATGTTGGCCTTGACCCTCAATACACCGCCGGTCATGCGCATGACAGACGCGTTGATGAGTGTCCGCCCATCTCGGGCCGACATCTCGATTGTGATCAGCGCGCCAGGATCCACCTTTATGCCCGCGCTCGTCTCGTTGTCCATTTTATCGTTCATGTCCGTCGGTCTTTGCTCGTAAGCCAAACACAAACGATGATAACCTACCGCTGAAATTTAACAAACCGAATGTGCCTTCTTACCCGGAAAAGGCGCCTTCAAAGCTCAGCGCCTGGGTGCCAAGAGCCGGTCAAGGGTAATGGCCACAGCGCTGCGAACCGAAAGGTGGTTCCAGCCGTCTGGGTCGCCGATCGGTTCGAGTATAAAATCGGCGCGCTCGAAAATGCTTGGCGCCAAGCCGTATCCCGTGCCGAAGAGAATGACGACCTTTCCCTGGCCCGCCGCCGTCAAAGTCCGTCGCACCTCCTCATAAGAGACAACCTGGTCGTCCCTTCTCCGCGCTCCTGTGGCAATGATGGTGGGAGGCTTCGGGTCGCTTGACCGTATCTTCTCGAGTGCATCATCGAGGGTTCTGCTGACCTCGACGACATTCATTGCGTCCACGCGATTCGGGACCCTCCGCGCGCCGAATCCATCTTTCCAGTGCCCCAGGATCCGGCTGACGAGCTCAACCTGCGCGTCGAGAGGAGTGACGATGTGGTAACTTGCCACCCCAAAAGTTCGCGCGCTCCGGGCATTGTCGTGGATATCCAAGTTCGTAACCGCCGTGGTCACGATCTCCCCCGACTTGTTCATGACAGGATGGTGGATCAGCGCAATGTGGATTTCGGGCGACACGTCATCTCTCCGTTCTCTTCGGGGTGTTCACTCTCGGCGCACGCCAAAAGGGCGCGATCGGTCTCGTCGAGCTCCAAGGCGCTCCAC
>JAABTR010000563.1 GCA_011389755.1 Deltaproteobacteria bacterium
TACAATGGGATTTGGTTATCTTTTTTTTCTTTGTCTGGTTGTTTTGATGTTGCCGTTTAATGTGATGAGGTTGCACGTTCGCAACTCGAAACAAAGGTTGATGCTGACTGAAAAGATAAGGCTTTTGGCAGCAGATGTTGGTGATTCACCACCTGTCGAAAAAAGCCCAGCGTGGGGGCGGTCGTTACTCATGGCTTTGGGATGGATCGGAATTACGATCGCCCTGGCTATTATGCAGATAGTGTTCGATACGATTCCCTAATTGAATCCCAAAAATAGATAGTAAAAATCCACCGGGATCTCGGCCACGGCGAATGGGGTGGGGTGCGCCCATGCGACGCCGTCGATGGTGAATTTTGTCAAAAGTTGTACAGGAATGAACTTTTGCCGAAGAAAATTCGCAAGAAATGGTCTTCAAATAGATGAACAATCGAAGAAAAGAAAATATAATAGAATATAGTTCCTATTTTCGTGGAGTTCGTCGTGTTAATCACGGGTTGGGTCGTGGGGGGCAACCGTGAGGCCTAGCGCCGAGGAGCTTTTGATATGCCGAAACACAACCCCGAACAGTCCATGATGAACGTCAAGCACGAATTCGGCGAGCACGGGGGGGTCGTCCCTTCCGTCGAGCGCGCGGCGACTTTTACCGTGGTCCACCCGCAGACCATGCCGGAGATCTTCGCCGGAGAAAAAGGGCCGTCTGCGGGCGGCTGCTTTTTGTACAGCCGCCATTTCAACCCGACGAACGACGTGCTGGCCAGGTCTTTGGCCGCCATGGAAGGCACTGAACGCGCCGTCTGCACCGCCAGCGGCATCTCGGCGATCGCTTCGGCGCTGTCGCAGATCTGCCAGGTCGGAGATCACATCGTCGCGAGCGAGACGATTTACGGTGGGACCCACGCCCTGCTCGGCGAGCTTTTCCCCACGATGGGCATCGAGACCACCTTCGTGGACCCCACGGACGTGGAGGCTTTCCGCCGCGCCACGCGCCCCTCGACCAAGGTCTACTACACAGAGGCGCTCGGCAACCCCACGCTCAAGGTCGCAGATGTCCCGGCCCTGGTCGAGCTGGCTCATGAGTCCGGCATCAAGCTGGTCGTGGACAACACGTTCACGCCGATGATCATCTCGCCCGCCGCCCTGGGCGCGGACGTGGTGGTCTACTCCATGACCAAGTACTTAAACGGGGCCAGCGACATCATCGGCGGAGCCATCTGCGGCACCGAGGCGTTCATCGGCGAGCTGATGGATCTGCACACCGGCCGCGTCATGCTGCTCGGGCCCACCATCGATCCCCGCGTGTCTTTCGACGTTTACCAGCGCCTGCCGCATCTCGGCCTGAGGATGCGGGAGCACAGCCGCCGGGCAGCCGCGATCGCGACAAGGCTCTTTGAGCTCGGCGCGCCGGTCACCTATCCCGGCCTTGCGTCCCATCCAGGCCACGCGATCTTCGCCTCCATGGCCAACGAGGGCTGCGGGTTCAGCGGAATGCTGACCCTCGACTGCGGGACCCGGGCGAGGGCCGAGGAGCTCATGGAGATCTTGCAAAACGAGGAGCGCTTCGGATACCTCGCGGTGAGCCTCGGCGCCTTCGACTCCCTGATCTCCTGCTCGGGCTCGTCCACGTCGTCGGAGATACCCCAGCAGGAGCAGGAAAAGATGGGGCTCTCACCGGGGCTGCTGCGCATTTCCATAGGTTACACGGGGCCGCTGGAAGATCGGGTGGCGCAAATCGAACGGGCGGTCATAAAAGTTGGCCTCGCCCGATAGGTCTCGCTCTCATTGCGCAGCCGGGGCGTCCGCCTTGGTTTTTTTAGTTTCTTCCCAGAGGCAGAAAAGTTATAAAGTATGCGCTGGCGGTATATTATCCACCCGAAAGACCGCCCCTAGGCGACGTTTAGCGGGTGGCGCCGTCGTGAAAAATGCAAAAGGAGAGGCACATGCGGAGCATGTCGAGGAACATCTTGCTTTTGGGGTGCGCGCTGGCCATGTCGGGTTGCGAGATGGAGGACGGGGCTTTTGTAGAGGCGCAAGAGGGCCCCTTGGCCATCGTCGGAGGCACCGAGACGAATCACGAGATTTGGCGCTCGGTGGTGGCTCTCAAGATGACCGCGGCAAACGGGACGTCTCTTGGAACCTGCAGCGGTTCTCTCATCCACCCCGAGGTGGTGATCACCGCCGGGCACTGCGTGAAGATGAAGGCCAGCTTCGGCTCTACCGGATACGACATGACGAAGACTCCCGAGCGCCTGGAGGTCCGCGCCGGAGCCAAGATCGGCGTGCTGGGAAAACTCGGAGAGGTTTTGTCGGTGGCGTCCGCGGTCGTCTACCACCCGGACTGGAGCGGCGAGATCGAGCAAAAATCTCCCCAAGACTGGTTGGGCCCCACGCCCACGAAGGATTTTGTCGACGTGGCGCTCGTGCGTCTGGCGACGCCTGTGACCAAGTACGGCACTTACTGCGTCAGGAGCGAGAGCGAACCCGAGGACATGGACCCCGGAATTATCGTGGGATATGGGCTACTTGGAAGCAGTAAGCAGCTGAGCTCCGGCGTGCACCGCTGGGGCGAGACCACCCTGCGCAAGGTCCACTCGGATTTGACCAAAAACTACATCGAGATAGGAGACCCCACCAACACCTGCCAGGGCGACTCGGGCGGCCCGCTGTTCACCGAGATAGACGGCAGATGGGAGGTCACCGCGGTGACCTCCCACGGCCAGTCGGGGATCTGCTTGCCCAAACAAAAAGCCTTCTCCACCAACGTTGTGCGTCAGTACGACTGGATCGCCGAGCAGGTGCAGGATTGGACCGGGGATGAGCTCGGCAACTGCACCTTGTTCGGTCCCGAAGACGGAGCGCTCCCCGTCGACACCGGAACCGAGGGAGACACAGACGAAGAATCGACCGATGAGCCCCAGAGCACCGACTCTGAGGCAGAGGAGGACACGTCCACCGAAGAGTCGACGGATGAGAATGAAGAAGACGACAACTCAGAGGCCGTCGAGGATGACGAGGGCCTGTCCAGCGCCGGCGGCTGCGGCTGCCGCGTGGCCTCTCACCGAAGCCGAGGCACGTTGCTTCAGCTCCTTCTCAGTCTGTAAGAACCCCTGAACCGGCCGGCGCGTCGCGGCCCGCGATCTCGAAGCCTGCGTCTCTTATCATCTGCCAGTCGTCTTCAATCGCACGTCCTGACGTCGTCAGGTAGCCGCCCACCATGAGCCCATCGGCGCCGCTCATCAGGGCCCAGGACTGCAAGTCCCGCAGCCTCTTTTCGCGGCCGCCGCACAGACGGATCTCCTTTTCGGGCATCATCAGGCGCGCCACGGCGATGACCTTGAGGCAGTCGAGCGGGCGGATGGGCTCGATGCCGGCCAGGGCGGTCCCCGGGATGGGGTTGAGGAAGTTGAGGGGAACCGAGTCCACGTCCAGCTCCCGCAGAGCCTCGAGCAGCTCCGCCCGCTGCGCAAGGCTCTCGCCCATCCCCAAGATCCCGCCGCTGCAGACCGCGAGCCCCAGCTTTTTGGCGGTGCGCACCGTCTGGGCCGACTCGGACCACGGCTTGGTGGTGCAGATTTGGGGAAAAAAGCTCTGCGCGGTCTCCAGGTTGTTGTGATAGCGCGTGAGCCCCGCGGCTTTTAACCGGCTCAAGACCTCGGCGCTCACGTTGCCCAACGAGGCGCAGGGCGCTACGTCTCCGGCCTCGGCGATGCGCTCGATGGCGCGCACGAGGCGCTCGATTTCGTCTCTTTCGGCCACGGCGGTGCCGGAGGTGACGATGCCGAAGCGGCCCGCGCGGTTCCTCGCCGCCTCCTCGGACGAGGCGAAGAGCTGGTCGTCATCCATCAAGGGGTAGCAGTCGATGCGCGCGTCGTTGTGAGCCGATTGGGCGCAGAATTTGCAATTTTCGGTGCAGTGCCCGCTCTTGGCGTTGACCACGCCGCACAGCTGGACGGCCCGGCCTCTCAGTTCCAGGCGGACCTTGTGGGCTTCGAAAAACAGCTCGTGGGCTCGTTCGTCGGGGCACCCGAGGGCCTCGACGGCGTGTCTGAAGGTGATTCCGTTCAATGCTCTGCTCCTCGCGCGGCTTGGAGGCGCTCATCTTTCGACAGCACCTCGTTCATGGCGCCGGTGCGATACCCTTCGAGGTCCAAGGCGACGTACTCGTATCCGGCCTCTTTGAGGGCCGCGACGATGCGACCGCGCTCCTCGGCGCCGGCCATCTCGGCGATGAGGCCTGGGTGGACCTCCACACGGGCGACCTCTTTGTGATCGCGGACGCGAAATCCGCGCATGCCCAGCTGCCATAGCGCATCTTCGGCTTTTTCGATACGGGCGAGGCGCTCCTTTGAGATGGTCTCGCCGTAGGGGATGCGCGAGGACAGGCACGCCAT
This sequence comes from Deltaproteobacteria bacterium, assembly GCA_011389755.1. Lineage (GTDB taxonomy): Bacteria > Myxococcota_A > Polyangia > JAAYKL01 > JAAYKL01 > JAABTR01. The sequence goes on from JAABTR010000563.1 coordinate 4,392, forward strand.
CGCCGGCTTATCCCACGTGGGCAGGTTCAGCTCCTTGGACAACGCGCGGATCTCCGCCTTGGTCAGGCCGACCTCCCGAAGAGGCGACAGGACGTGCAAGTCGGCCGCCGCCTGCATCCCGGGCCGAAAATCGCCCACGTCGTCCGCGTTGCTCCCCTCGACGACATGGGCCAGCCCCTCTTCTCGGGCGACCTTTTGAGCGATGCCGAGCAGCGTCGTCTTGCAGTGGTAGCACCGGGTGGGCGGGTTCGAGGAGAAGCTCGGGTTTGCGAGCTCGTCGGTGTCTTCGACGCGGTAGCGCACCCCGAGCCCTTCGGCCAGCTCGATAGCCTCGCGCAGCTCCCGCTTGGGGTAGGTCGGCGAGCGGCCTATGACCGCCAAGACCCGATCCCCGAGCACCCGCTTGGCCACGGCCAGCAAAAACGTACTGTCGACACCGCCGGAAAAAGAGACCACCACGCTGCCTCGTTCGCGAAGCAGCGTTTCGAGTTTTTGAAGCTTGGTCGGCAAAGGTTTACCTCGTTTCAGCAAAGTCCACCAAAAGTCTACACACCGCGTAGACATTTTTAAGGAGAAAACACTTTTTGGGTCGGCAGGTCAAGTGCCGCGGCTATTCCAGGGAGGCGACCAGGGGGCACTGGGGGTCATCGGCGTAGATGTCACCGGTGAGCGCAAAGGCGTGTGCGCGGCACCCGCAGCAGCCCTCGACGCCGCACGCGCCGCACAGGACTCCCCGGAGCTTGGGGGCGATGTTGCCGATGGAGAATTCGTCCAGGCGTTCGAGCACCGACTC
>JAABTR010000564.1 GCA_011389755.1 Deltaproteobacteria bacterium
TCAGACACCGGTTGGGTGAGCGAACGCAAGATATGGACCATTTTTGGGGGAGCGCTGCTGCGGGGGATATGGGCGCCGAAGTCGTGGCTCGGTCTTGTTTTGTGGGACCAAAGTTCTCGCTTCGGAAGAGGCCGAGGGAAATCCTAGTTACGCTGCATCATCTGATGCGCTCTCTTTAGTGTCTCATCGACCCATCGGCTGTTTTGGAGGTACCAGTCTATCGTCTTGCGGATCCCCGAATCGAAGGACTCCTGAGGGGAAAATCCGAGCTCGCGTTCAATCTTCGAGGTGTCGAGGGCGTAGCGATAGTCGTGCCCCGGCCGGTCCGGGACGTAGGCGATGAGGTCTTCGTAGCGCGTGCGGCGCAGGGCCGGGTTTTTCGCGGCGGGATAGACGGACTCGAGCTGCTCGCAGATGGTCTTGACCACCTCGATGTTTCGGCGCTCCTGATCTCCGCCGATGTTGTATGTGTGGCCGACGCGCCCTTTGTTTGCCACTGTCCAAAGAGCCTCGACGTGGTCGGTCACGTAGATCCAGTCTCTTATGTTTTCGCCGCGGCCGTAGACCGGCAGCGGCTTGCCCGAGGCCGCGTTGGTGATGGTCAGGGGGATGAGCTTCTCGGGGAACTGACGAGGTCCGTAGTTGTTGGAGCAGTTGGTCACGATGGTGGGCAGGCCGTACGTGCGCCGGTACGCGCGCACGAGGTGGTCTGCCGAGGCTTTGCTCGCGGAGTAGGGCGAGCTGGGATCGTACCGGCTCGACTCCGTGAAAAGCCCCTCTTCGCCCAAGGAGCCGTACACCTCGTCGGTGGAGACGCCGATGAAGCGAAACCGCTTCTTGGCGTCATCGCCCAGGCTCTGCCAGTAAATGCGAGCTTCTTCGAGGAGGCTGAAGGTGCCGACGACGTTGGTCTCGATGAAGACGCCCGGGGCGTCGATGGAGCGGTCCACGTGAGACTCGGCAGCCAGATGGAACACCGCCTCGGGCCGATATCGCGAAAACGCCTCTCGCAAAGAGGCTCGGTCGCACACGTCCGTCTTTGAGAACGTGTGGCGCTCGGGGTGCTTGAGGTCCGCGAGCGAATCGAGGTTGCCGGCGTAGGTCAGCTTGTCGACGCAAAGGACCTGGGCGCCCGCCTCGTCGACGAGCATGCGCACGAGGTTGGAGCCGATGAATCCGGCCCCTCCGGTCACCAGCACGCGGCTCAGCGGCGCGGCCGTCATCGGGCCTGCCTTTGAACGAGCTCTTTGAGGTAGCCGCCATAGGCACTGCCGCCGTACCCGTCCGCCAGGCGGGCGAGCTGCTCGAGATCGATGTAGCCCATCTGGTGCGCCACCTCTTCGAGGCAGGCGATCATGAGCCCTTGGCGAGCTTGGACGGTGGCCACGAAGTTGGCGGCCTGCATCATCGACTCGGCCGTGCCGGTGTCGAGCCAGGCGGTCCCGCGGCCGAGGACCT
>JAABTR010000565.1 GCA_011389755.1 Deltaproteobacteria bacterium
TTGCTCGAGGTACCCGCGGTTTACGTCGGTGATCTCCAGCTCTCCTCTTGCCGAAGGGCCAAGCGACGCGGCGATGTCGAGCACCCGGTTGTCGTAAAAGTAAAGGCCCGTGACGGCGAAGTTGGACTTCGGCGCGGCGGGTTTCTCTTCGATGTCGATGACGCGGCCTCGGTCGTCGATTTTGGCCACGCCGTAGCGCTCGGGGTCGCGGACCCGGTGCAGAAAGATCGTCGCGCCTTTGTTCTCGCGGCGGGCGCCTCGCAGCGCCGTGCCCAGCCCCTGGCCGAAGAAGAGGTTGTCGCCCAGGATCATCGCCACGTCGGACGATCCCACGAAACGCCGACCGACGATGAACGCCTGGGCGAGCCCCCCCGGGCGCGGCTGCTCGGCGTAGGAGAACGAGACGCCCAGCGCGGCGCCGTCGCCGAGGAGATTTTGAAATCCGGGCAGATCCCGGGGGGTGGAGACGATGAGGATGTCTCGGATGCCGGCCAAAAGGAGGGTCGACAACGGGTAGTAGATCATCGGTTTGTCGTAGACCGACAAGAGCTGCTTCGAGACCGCTTTTGTCATGGGGTGCAAGCGGGTCCCGAAGCCGCCCGCGAGGATGATCCCTTTCATGCCGCTGCCTTTTTGATGGGCGCCTTGCGCCTTTTCGTCGAATTACACATTCTGAGGCAGGCGGGCCTCGGATTCAACCTCGCGACCGACACAGGGCAGACACACAGGTCTGCCCCTACGATGTTGGTAGGGGCGCACCTGTGTGTGCGCCCGGCGATTTTAGAAATCAGCGCGTGTCGAGCTTGGAGAGCATCTGGCGCACGAGCTCGGACTTGTCCCCTGTGGGATGGCGCTTTAGGTAGGCATTCAAGTGGCCTCTGGCCTGCTCGGGGCGTCCCAGAGGGCCGAAGTAGAGCCTGGCGAGATCGAGGCGGGCGGTGTCGGCGGGGGCGGAGTTTGGGGCTTTGGCGATGAGCTCTTCGAGCAGCCTTGCGGCTTTTGGGCGGTTGCCGCGAGAGAGCTCCTTTTCGGCGAGGCCGTAGAGATCGCGGACGTTCATGGGGATGAGCTCGGTGTCTTCGACCTGGGCGCCCCCTTGATTGTGAGCTCTGTGCGGCCGCTGTCCGCGGCGCGCCTTGGGGGCTCGAGCGTTGTCTTCGGGAGCTTCTTTGTCCTCGAGCCAAATCCTCGCGAGCTCCTCGTCGAGGCGGGACATCTCCACGATATTTCCCTGGGAGGTCCTTTGCTGCCCCGCGGTCAGCGTCACGGTCTCGCCGGCGCCTTTGACTTCGACCTGTCCTTCAATCACGGCCACTTCCATCGTCTCGGTGGTGTTGGCCCGGACCATGAGCACCGTGCCCACCACCTGGACTTCGGCGCCGGGCCCTTGGACCACGAGGTCCCGGCCCTGGGGCAGGTGGTGGAACTGGACGAGCAGCGTCCCGGACTCGATCTCCAAGAACAGCCGCGCGTCATTTTCGCGGAAGGACCAGCTGGTCCCCTCTTCGACTCCCAGCTCCAGCTCGGCCGAGGGACGCACGTTGCGCAGGGCCGCGAACCCCGAGCTGCGCTCTTTGGTCTCAACTTCCGCGGCCGCGCGCGGGGCGCTTTCCGTCTTGGATTCAAGGTCCGTTTTCTCGACGAGCGCGAGCGTCCCAAAGAAGCCGATGAGCAGGGCCGCCGCGATGGGCAGGGCGAAGAGCACAGCCGTGCGCGCCCGGATCCCGGGCAGCCGGGCCGGCGCGTCGTTGCCTGACCGGAGCGTCTTGATGCGCGTGAGGGTCTCTTCAAGCATGCGCTCGCGCTGCTCGGGGGCCGGAGTGAACCGCTGGGCCCGCGCGGTCTCCACGAGGTCGGACACCTCGAAGACCACCGAGCGGCAGCCCTCGCAGCGCTCCAGGTGGGAAGCGAACCGCTGCCTCTCCAGCGCCGAGGCCTCTCCGCGGAGCTGAGAAAAGCTCTCCTCGCGCATCTCTTTGCAAGTCACTTGGGAAGTCATGACTCTGTCTCCGTTTCTGTTTCCATTCGCGCGGTGTCCCCGGGCGCCGCCAGCGCCTTGAGCAAGGCAGCGCGGGAACGCCGCAGGCGCGACGCGACCGTGTGTAGGGGCAGGTCCAAGGCCGAAGAAATTTTGTCCAAGGTCAGGCCCTCGAACTCGTAAAGCACGAAAACAATGCGGTTCTTCGGCTGCATGTCGCCGAGGAACCCGTAGAGCTGCGAGATCTTCCGCCGCGCGTCGGTCCTCGCCTCGCTCTGGTCCGTGGTCGAGGCGCTGGCGGGGAGGTGTTCCGTGGCGTACTCCTGGCGAGAGGCCTGCTTTCGGATGTGGGAGTAAGCCACGTTGATGCCGATTCGGTGCAACCAGGTCGAGAAGCTCGCGTCGCCTTTGAAGTTGCACAAGGAGCGGTGCGCCTGGAAAAAGATCTCCTGGACCACATCCTCCCGCTCGGGGCGCCCAGGGCCGAGGATGCGGGTCACCAGACCGAAGATCCGATCGACGTGCCTGTAGTACAGGGTCTGAAACGCCGGAGTCTTTCCAGCGAGGACCTCTGTTACGAGCTGTTCGTCGGTCTTCGTGCTGAGCAATCGCCTCTCCTCTATTAAAAAACGAAATGAGCTCCACCGGAAAAATCGATGATCACGTAGCCGAGATCCAACGCGGCGCTCCCGCCGATCTCGTAGAGGCGCCTTTGAAAAGAGGCCGTCGCGCCGGCTTCGATGACCAAGAACACGCCCCGAACGAGCTTCAGCCCCAAGCGCCCCGCCGGCCTGACCGAAAAACGCGAGGCGAGCGAGCGCTCGAGCACCGGCTGGGAGCTCGAGAGGTTCTTCGTGAACGGATGCGTGTACTGCAGCGCGGCCACAAAATCTGCGATCCAGCGCAGGTGCTTTAAAAAGCGATATCCCGTCCCGACGCGGAGTTTGAAGTCCGTGACCTCGGCGAGCTGCCCGAGCGGGTTTTCCCCCTCGAACGCGCTCGTCAGTCCGAGGCCGGCAGATAAAAGAAGACGATCTCGATAGAGCGCGCCGCCTTCGATCACGAGCTGGGAGACCATCGCGCTGTCGATCGTGTCGAACGATATCCCTCCGATTACGCTCAACATGGGGCGCAAGGGCAGCGATGCCGCCTCTGCCGGTGCATCTTTGGGGGTCTCGGCTGCGAGCTCCAGCGCGATAGAAATGAGCGCAGCGGCCCGGCGCAGCTCGTCTTCGGGGTTTCCATCGTCGCGCAGCGGTTCTTCGAGCAGGACCTTTTGAGTCTTGCGCGAGACGAGCGTCACGAGGGCGCCTTGGAGACCTTTTTGTTCCACGTAAGCGACGAATTCGCTCCCGTCGCCTTGCGGGATCATCGAGACGCGCGGCCTTGAGGTGGACTCCACGGTCCAGCCCGGCAGGCGCAGCTTCAAAGCGTTTATGATGTCGTCTCGCGTAAACCACGTTTCACCCTCTGTCGCGACGAGGAGGGTTTTGGGCTCTGCGTTTTGAGCCGTCGAAAGATCGCAGATCGTCAGTAGCAGCGTGATGAAGATCGTCCAGAGCCAACCTGGCCGGACGCCTCGTCGCTTTGCATGCCGCTTACGCATGCTATTAGTATAGTCGGATTACTCTCGGGGA
>JAABTR010000566.1 GCA_011389755.1 Deltaproteobacteria bacterium
TCGAGCATGGCAGCGACGGCCACGAAGGTCTTTCCTGAGCCGACGTCCCCGTGGATCAGCCGCAGCATGGGGGCCCGCGAAGACAGGTCGGCTTGGACCTCCTCGAAGACCCGGCGCTGGGCGCTCGTGGCTCGAAACCCCACCGAACTCTCGAGTCGCGCGATGGTGCCCGCTGCGCTCTTCACGGTGGGCGCAGGCCGGGAGCGGAACTGGTTGCGGCGAAGCAGCAAGGTGAGCTGATTGAAAAAAGCGTCGTCGTAGACGATGCGACGGTGCCCAGGAGAGTCTCCGCCCGCCCACGCGCGCAGCTCGGTCATCTGGGCGTCGCGATCGGGCAGGTGAACCGCGCGCAGCGCTTCGTGCAGCCCCCAGAGCTCCCGTTTTTTGCGCAGCTCAGCGGGCAAGGGGTCTTCGATGAATCGTTCGGCGTGGGAGGCGGCGTAGGCGACGGCGCCCGAAAAGACGCGGCCGGGGATGCCCTTGATCTTTGGATATATGGGGACGACGCGATTGAGGTGGTCGCTGCCTTCGAAGTCGAAGGCCAGCACCGGGTGGGCCATCTCCAAGCCGGCCTCGGAGGCGAAGACCGGCCCGGCGAGCCACAGCTTTTGCCCCTTGTCGATTTTTGTCAGCTTTGGCTTTGAGTTGCCGAACCAGCGGGCCCGCAAGCGATGGGCGCCCTGCTCGATGGTGACTTCGGCGATCCGGCGCCATTTGCGGCCGTACTCGCGTTTCGAGACCACCACGCCGCTCGCGACGGCCCGGCTGCCCGGCTCTAAGTCGCACAGGTCGGTCACCTGCCGCCTGTCGTCGTAACCCCGGGGAAAGACCATCAAGAGATCCCGAGGGGAGGCGAGCCCGGCGCCAGTGAGCTTGGTGGCGGTCTTGGGCCCCACCTTGGGCAGCTCCAACAGTCGCTCGTCGAAGGCGCCACCTTCGCCTTGGGGCGGCTCGTGAGCTCCGCTCAGGCCGGCGCCGAGCAGCGCGAGAGCCTGGGACGCGCCGCTTGAGTCCCGCGGGGCTTGAGCGCCCTGTGACAAAGAGAGGCTGTGTTGCGTGGTATCGAGCATGAAAGACCGCGATGGGGTGCTTTCCAAGCGCCTACTTGTACACGAGGTCGACGATTTCGTACCTCTTGGCTCCCGAAGGGGTGCGGATCTTCACCTCGTCGCCCACCTCGCGACCGATGAGCCCCCGCGCCACGGGAGAGCTGATAGACAGACGACCGTTGTCGATGTCTGACTCGTCCTCGCCAACGATCTGGTAGACCACCTCTTGGTCGGTGTCGAGGTTCTCGAGGGTGACCGTCGCGCCGAAAACGACCTTGTCTCCCGAGAGCTTGGAAGGATCGATGACCTCTGCGCGGGAGATCCGATCTTCGATGTACTCGATGCGCCCGGCGATGAGGGACTGCTGCTCCTTGGCGTACTTGTATTCGGCATTCTCCTTGAGATCGCCGTGCTCCCGCGCTTCTTCGATGGCCTTGACGTTCGCCGGGCGATCGAACTCTCTGAGCCTCTTGAGCTCCTTTTCGAGCTTTTTGAGGCATGGCGGGGTCATCGGATATTTCTGCATGTCGTCACCTTCCTGTACGCGGTCGGAACCGCGGCTCTTCTTTTCGTGTGCCGCATAAGATGAACGTTTGATTTTGGACAAAATCAAGGCGAATTCCAACCCCAAACGATCAAAAATCATCGAGCGCCGCCGGGCCGTTTTGTGCGGCGACACAGATCTCGCCACCGACCCAGCGCCTTCGGCCTCAGACGCGCCTTTCCTGTTCGACAGCATGGGGCTCTTTGGGGCCGATGACGGCTGCGATTCTAATCCGGCAGAGTCGACAGGGCGTAGTCCCGCACGATGCGCCGAAGCTTCTTGGCGACTGGGCCGCAGAGCCCCGAGCCGATGGTGCGCCCGTCAACGCTGATGACAGGCAAGACCTCCCTCAGCGTGCTCGAGAGCATGACCTCCTGGGCTCCATAGACATCCTCGGCGCTGATCACGACTTCGACGGTGTCGAGGCCGTTTTGATGAGCGAGCTCCAAGATGAGCCGCCGGGTCACCCCGGCGAGCAGGCCGGCCTCCAGCGGCGGGGTCTTGAGCGTGCCGCCGGAGTAGATGAACAGGTTCGAGGCGGTGCCCTCGGTGACGTTGCCCGAAGAATCGATCATCAGCGCGTCGAAAGCCCCTTGTCTGCGGGCGGCCCCCACGGCGAGCACCGAATTGAGGTAGTTGCCGCTCTTGATGGCCGGGTGCGCGGCCCGGGGCGCCATCCTCCGCACGCCCGGGATGATCACCGTGACCCCTTTTTCGTAGAGGCTCTCGCCTGGCAGCTCCAGGGCCTTGACGTAGATGATGAGGTTGGGCGCCGCCGCGGTGGCCGGGTCCAGGTCGATGGGGCCGCAGCCGCGGGTGACCACCAGCCGGCAGTAGGACTCCTCGTTGGAGCCGCGTTCGATGGTGCGTTGCAGCTCGTTTCTGAGCTGCTCCATGGGCGGCAGGATAAAAGCCAAGCGCTCGGCCGATTGGGTCAGGCGTTCGAGGTGCCGCTCTAGGGCAAACGGGCGCCCCTTGTAGGTTCGGATGACCTCGTAGACCGAGTCGCCGTACAAAAAGCCCCGGTCGAGCACGCTGAGCCGCGCCTCTTCGGCCGGAAAGATTTCACCGTTGATGTTGATGACAAAGGACATGACAGCTCTACTTTCTCATTCGTCACAGGTCCCCAAAAAGACCGCAGCGTCTCGTTTTTTATACACGAGTGACGGCGACTCCCCAAGTCCCCGGCCCCATGTGCACCGCCGAAGTGGCCGAGAGAGGCACGATGTGGGTCTCGACCGGCTCGCCGAGGCGCGCTCGCAGCTCGGAGGCCACCTGCGCTGTCCACGCGAGGTCATCGGTGTGCTCCACGAGCGCCACGAGGCGACCCGGCCCCGGTATGTCGGCGCAGCGCGCGGCGATGGCGTCCACGGCGGCCTCTTGGCTCCGCACCTTGTCGTAGGTCATCGCGCCGCCACTGCCGTGCCCCACGATCGGTTTGACCCCCAGGGCGCCGGCGAACATCGCCTTTATCTTGCCCACCCGGCCTGTCCGAGACAGGTATTTCAGGTCGTCGATGACGAGGAACTCCTTGCACCTTTGGACCTGCTCGCGAGCGTAGCCCAAGAGCTCCTCGAGGGTCTTCGCCTCGCCTGCAAAGCGCGCGACGCACAGACAGATGAGCCCTTGCTGCCCCGACGCCGCCTGGGTGTCGACCACAAAGATCCTCTCTCTTTCGGGATGGGCGGCGATGACCTTGCGCGCGAGCTTCTGGGTGCCGGTGTAGGCGTCCCCGACGGCCACGTAGATGAGGCGCTCACAGTGAGACAGGCGGGCGTCCAGGAAGGCGCGGATCTCCTCGCCGGAGGTCTGCGCCGTCGTGTACACCGCCCCTTTGCGCATGCGCTTCATGAGCTCCAAGAGCGCGACCTGGCCGTCGCAGACCATCTCGCCGTGGACGTTTACGTAATTCTCAAAGCGAAAAATGCCGTGCTCCCGGGACAAATCCGAAGACAGCGACATGGACGAGTCGCCCACCACGAGAAATCTCTTGTTCGCGCCCGCGTCCCCGAAAGCCGCGGCTCGGGTGAGGCCCTCGAGCATGTCGTCCACGTCGAAGGCGTCGATGCGGCCCAGGGTCTCGAGCTCCTTTTTTATCCCCTCGGGGCGGTCGCAGTGCACGTGAACCTTGACGAGCCGCCCCATGCGGGCGACGTCCACCGAGTCGCCGAGCTGTGACAGCGCCTGGGCGGGATCCGCCTGCTCGGGCAGGTCCAAAAGCGCGGTGACGCAGTAGCGCCGAGATGCGCCCTTGTCCTTCTCGGCGGCCAAAAAACGAGGCTCGATGCGCCGGGAGATCTCCCCCAGAGGCGCGCTCGTGCGCCCCGAGAGCCGGTGGGCGATGGCGCGGTCCGCGGCCGCAAGATCGGACTCGGCCAGGAGCGCCAAGGCCAGGCCGCAGATAAACACGTGGAAGCCCAGCGCGCCCGAGTCGACGACCCCGGCCTCGGCCAGCCGCGGCATGAGCGAGGCGGTCCTGCCCACCGACTGACTCAAGGCGCGCTCAAAGCGAGCGTGGCGCTCGAGAGTCCACGGATCGGCGCAGCCTTCGAGCAAGGCCGCGAGATCGGTCATCACGGTGAGCATGGTGCCCTCGGCCGGGTGGGCCACCGCTTGGTAGGCCAGGCGTCTCCCGGTGGCAGCCGCGTCCGAGAAGGCCGCGACGCGAAGCGGCCGGCTCGAAGCGCGCAGGCTCTCGAAGAAGCCGGCGAAAAACTGGGCGAAGATCACCCCGGAGTTGCCCCGGGCGCAGCGGAGCAAGACCTGTCCCACCGCGTCGCAGAGCCCGCCAAAGTCGTCGTCGAGCGCTTCGAGGGCGCGCACCATCGGGCGAACCGTGGCCGTGAGGTTGGCCCCGGTGTCGGCGTCCACCACCGGGAAGACGTTGATTCTGTCGAGCAGCCCGGCGCGCCGCTCGAGATCGGCGCTCGCGGCGCGAAGCGCGGACGCTATTGTCGCGGTGTGAGAAAAAGACATGGTTTTTCACGGAGCTTTCGGCTTTTTGCCCGAGCCTATCGCGGGCTCCTGCCCACGGACGAGGCGGCGGATGTTGGGAACGTGGGTCAGCGCGATCACGGCGGCCAGGGTCGCCGCTGTGATAATCGTGACTCGAGACGCCTCCAGCGCGGCGCACCAAAAGGGATAAGACGCCACCATGACGATGGATCCCAGCGAGACACGCCGAGACGCGGCGAGCACCACCAAGAAGACACCGCCGCCCATGAGGACCGCGGCGGGAGACACGGCTAAAAAAGTCCCCACCGTGGCGGCGACGCCCTTGCCGCCTTTGAAACCGTGAAACACGGGGAAGAGATTGCCGAGGAGGTAGGGCAGGGCAAAGGCAGGTGTCATGCCGCCGGTGCCCACGTGGTCGAGCGCGAAGATGGTCAAGTAGGCTTTTGCGAGGTCGACGAGGAGCACCGCCAGGGCCGCTTTGCGCCCCATGGTGCGCAAGACATTCGTGGCGCCGGGGTTTTTGCTGCAGAAGGCGCGGGGGTCGTGGCGTCCGAAGAAGCGAGCCGCGAGGATGGACGTGTTGACCGAACCCGAGAG
>JAABTR010000567.1 GCA_011389755.1 Deltaproteobacteria bacterium
CAAAAGCTTCGCGTCTGGTCGAAGATCCTCCGGGCTGACGAGGAGGATATCGAGGTCCCTGTGGATGCGGCGATGGGAGAAGCCGTCGTCGAGGACCACAAATCGGGCCCCCTCGGCCGCGGCCGCCCGCACGGCATCGACCCGATCGGCTCCTATCCACACCGCGATCCCCTCGAGGCCCCTGGCGAGCATCCACGCTTCGTCCCCTACCTCTTTTGGCCCGAGGGTGGGGCCTGCGCCATGGGACACCCTGACGGTGCGCCCTTCGAGGCGCCCCCGATATCCCCGCGACACCACGGCGGAGGGGCCTCTTCGCGCCAAGACGCGGGCCAGCGCGCCGGCAAGCGGCGTCTTGCCCGACCCTCCGGCGGCCAAGGCGCCCACCGAGACGACCGTGACACCTGGGACGGCGACCACCGGAAACAGGCCCCGATCGTAGGCCGCGCCGCGCAGCCGCACCGCGCCGCCAAAGACGCTCGATAAGATCCTCTTCATCGCGGCGGCGCCGCGCATCCCTTGAAAGAGCCCAGCCACAAAAAGTCGCCCACTCCCGGCTCCCGGGTGATCCAGGCAGCGGCAAAACCTTGTGGGGCTGCGACGAGCCGCGCGCCGACCAGGGCTGCGCCACCTTCGAGGCGCGCCAGCCGGCCGGCCTGCGCGGGGCGCTGCGTACCATCGGCGTCCAGGATCCGAAAATCGAGGGTGACCGCGCCCAGAGCGGGAAACTCTTGGGAAAAAAGGAGCCCGGTGTCTTCGCCGCTCGCCGTGAGGCCCAGGCACCTTTGATTGACGAGATTGGCCCCTGTGCCGGCGTCGGCGGCGATGTCGATGAGGTGATCACCGCCGCCTCCCATGAACCCGCCCCTAATATCGATGTCGTCTTCGGGACCAGCCGCCTCTTCGTCGTAGGCCACATCGGAGAACGCTACGAGGAATCCCCCCGCAGAGACCGGCGTTACGCGGGGATCGCGGCTCGGGTCAAGGGCGCCTCTTTGCGCTTTTGAAAAACGCTCGAGGGCTGAGGTCTGCGGGGCGCCGGCTGAGAGGACCGCGGCAAAGACCTCGAAATCGAAAGCGCCGTCATCCTCGACGCTTCTGCCGACCACAACGGCGATCTCCTGCTGTGTGGCCGCGATGTCAAACCCCTCGATGGAGGCGGCTTCTTTTCCGACGACGGCCGAGACCACCGCTTGGTCCTGGGTCTCGAGCGCCATCGAGACCACCGCCTCGGTGGCGTCGCCGAATTTTCCGACAAAGGCGATCCGAGGTTCGCCACCGAAATGGTAGGCCCGCAGCGGCGCCGAGGGCCGAGGCTCGGCGTCCCAGAGGGTGACGGCGCTCTCCCACGCGTCGATGGTGTTCGAGGCGCTGTCCAAGGAAAAACCGATGAGCTCCACAGCGGCCGGCTCATCTGGCCCAGACAACCACACGGCGAGGTAGCCCTGCTCGCCGGGGAGCACCGCCGGCGCGAAGCCCGAAAGAGACGGAGATCGCGCCGTCAGCTCGCTCGGGGCGGACAGGGCCTGCCCCGCGTCCGCGACCACCCGGGCGAAGATTTGACCGTCGCTTTTTTGCCAGACGACGGCGATCCCGTCGTCACCCTGGACCAGATCGGCCCCCACCAAGGCGCCCTCGTCTCCCGAATCGATGATCGCGGGCGCAGCCTCAAAGGCGAGATCGGCGAAGCCATCGCAGTCGTTGTCTCGCAGGTCGCAGACCTCCTCCCCGCCGGGGTGGATCCCGGCGTCGGCGTCGTCGCAGTCGGCCGCGTCCGCGGCGACCTCGCAGGCCTTCGGGTCGAAATAGCCGTCGGAGTCGTCGTCGGCGCCGGCCACCAGATCCACCAGACTGCAAGAGCCGTCTTCGGGGTCGCACTTGGCAATTTTGCAGGTCATGTCGGGGACCGGCCGCGCGTCGTCGCAGTTTTTCAAAACCCCGCCGACGCACCCTTGGTCCGCGTCGCAGACCCGGTCCACGATGCACGGATCGCTCGAGGCGCAGGCGCCGTCGTCCGGCGCGTGCCGACATTTTCCCAAGACGCAGCTGTCTTCGGTGCAGGCGATGGCGTCGTCGCACTCCTTTTTGGTCTCGCACTCGGCGCCGGTGGGCACGCAGCCGCTGCCCCGCAAACATTTTTCGAGATGACCGCACCGGTCGTTGTCGGGCCACGGCTCGAGGCAGACCCCGCCCTCGGAGCATCGCTCGATGGTGCAATCGATGCCGTCATCGCAATCCGCGGGCGAGCTGCAACCCCGATCCTGCGTCTCGGTGTCGGGCGCCTCCTCCTCGCCCGCGCCCAGCGCGTCGAAGTCGAGGAGGGGGGTGCAGCTCACGCAAAAAAATAGCCCAGCAAAAAAAAACCGCATCATGGGAAGCTCCCTTGCACGAGCACCGCCGCGCCGCCTCCAAGCGGCGCCGCTGTCAAGGTCATCTCGCCGGTTCTTTTTTTTCTCTTCCAGCGATCCAGCAAGATCCACACGCCGCCGGCCACGACCGCGGCGGCGCCGAGGCCGAGCAGCACGTCCGCCGTCACGGCGATCCCTTTTCCCTTATCGATTGCGCTTTGAGAGCAGCCCGGCGCGCAGCTTTTCTCCAGGGAGTCGCGCTCCTTGAGCGCGGCGATCCCCGCGACAGCGCCGCCGGCCAAAAGAAGCCCCCCTCCGCCCAGCAACGCCCCTGGGATGTAAAGCGACACCTCTTCGTCGCGCTCCTCGGCCAGAGCATCGGGGGGCTCTGCGGCGAGGGGCGCGGACCCACCGGCCTCGGCTTGTTCCGGCTCGGTGACGGGCGCCTGCTCGGAAGGAGCTTCGCCGGGCTCGTCCGGCGGCTCGGGCGGGGACTCGGGCGGAGGTTCGGGCTCCTCGGGTGGGCCTTTGTCCTCGGCCGGCACGATCTCCACCGCGAGGGCGGGCGCGTCGAGCGGCTCCTGGAGCTTCTCCATTTTTGCGCGCACCTGCTCGGCGTCCGGTGCGTCCGGGCGCTCGTCGAGGTACACCTGGTAGTACGCGATGGCCCGCTGCACGTCCCCGAGGCGCTCGGCGCAGACCCCGAGGTTGTAGAGCAGATCGGCGCGCCCCGAGAGGTTGTAAGCCTCTTTGAAGGCCTCCTGGGCGGCGGCGTAGTCGCCTTCTTTGAAGTGGATGACCCCCTGCTCGTAGAGCTGCTTGGCCTCGTCCGCGCGCGCCGGGCCGGCCGCCGAGAGCACCCACAAAGAAAAAACCACGAAATAGACGGCCACGCGTCGTCCCATAAAAACCTCTTCGCTTGCCTCTGCGCGAGGCTATCCGACAACGGCCATGGAAGTATAGCGTCTAAAGATTCATCTCGCCCGGCGCAACCCCCCGGTTCAACTACCGAGCAGGTGCTCGGGCGCCGCGGTCGAGGGCAACCGCGCCTCGGGCCACAGGTACTGCTCGATGCGGGCGAGGAGATCGGCGAAGGTCTGCCTGTCCTTGGCGCACAGGGCCACCGCGTCGTGAGCCCGAACCATGGCCTCCACCTCGGCCGGGTCGACGAGGTCTATCTTGTTGAACACCAAGAGCCGCGGCGTCTTTTCGTGCTTAAGGTCGATGAGGATCTTTTCCACGGAGCGGATCTGCTCGTCGCAATTGGGGTCCGAGATGTCCACCACGTGCAGGAGCAGCGAAGCGTCGTCGAGCTCTTCGAGGGTTGCCTTGAACGCGGCTATCAGGTCCTTGGGGAGATCGCGGATGAACCCCACGGTGTCGGTGATGATGACCTCCCGCTCCCTGGGGAAACGCAGCCTCCTGCTGGCGGTGTCGAGGGTGGCGAAGAGCTTGTCCTCGACGAGGACCTTCGACTGGGTCAGGGAGTTGAGCAGGGTGGATTTGCCGGCGTTGGTGTAACCCACGATGGAGATCACCGGGACGCCGGCGCGACGCCTCCGGGAGCGCCGCTGCTCCCGGGATTTGGACAGCCCGAGGAGCTGACCCTCGAGCCGGGTGATGCGATCCCGCGCCCGGCGTCTCCCGATCTCCAGCTTGGTCTCCCCGGGGCCCCGGCCCCCGATGCCGCCGGTGAGCCTGGAGAGGGAGTCGTCGCGCTCCCCCAGCCGCGGCAGCAGGTACTTGAGCTGGGCGAGCTCCACCTGGAGCTTTCCATCCTTCGAGTGGGCCCTCTGGGCGAAGATGTCCAGAATGAGCTGGGTGCGGTCGATCACCTTGGCGTCGGTCAGCACGCCGATGGCCCGGCCTTGGTTGGGCGCCAGTTCGTGGTCGAGGATGATGAGCTCGGCGTCCTGCTGCATGGCCCGGACCGCGATATCCTCGAGCTTCCCCCGGCCCACCACGTACAGAGGATCGGGCTTGGGCCGCACCTGAATCACCCGGTCGACCACCTCGACCCCGGCGGTCCGGGCCAGCTCCTGGAGCTCATCCAGAGACCTCTCCGCGTCCAGGTACTTGCGCTTGTCCGTGGCGAGATGAACGAGCACGGCCCGGCCCTCGGGCGCCTCGACGGTGCGCGCCGCCGATTGCCTCCGGAACTCCTCCTCCAGCGACTCGATGAGCCCGACGAAATCCTCGGGGAGCATCCCCAGATTCAAAGGCCCTATCTGCCGGTAGACCTCGTCGCCGGGCGAGGGAGGCAGGAGATGCGCCAGGTAGATCGCCCCGGTGGCCCCGTCCGGCCCCACGCCCAGGGCGACAATCATGTCGAGCCGCAAGCGGGTCAGATCGGTCAAGTCGTCCCGGGACAGCGGCTCATTGCGCAAGTGGGTGTGGACGAAGCGCAGCCCCCGAAAACGGCGCTCCCCCGCCCGCAGGCGCCCAAAGTCGGGCAGCACGATGCGCCAGGCGTCGCCCACCGCGACCTGCGTGACCTGACCGCCGCGGTCGATGAAGACGCCTACCTGGCGCCCGATCTCCAAAGACAGCAGCGTCATGGTCTGGGCGAGCTCCGGCGTGACGATGCGGTCTGCCTTGACCCGGCGCTGGGACAACCGCTCGAGAGCCTTTTTTTGGGCGGGTTTGAGGCCCGTTAAGTTGCCGTGGATGCTCAAGTCACATTCTCCATGTTCTTCTCCATCTCCCGCTTTTGACGCAGGTGTTCCGAGCTTCCAATCCAGTCGGCGCCGGGGAAAGCCCCGGGCAGGGGCAAAAGAGCGTCGAGCCTCTT
>JAABTR010000568.1 GCA_011389755.1 Deltaproteobacteria bacterium
CGCCCGGGGAGCCAGCGAGACCGTGCACAAAGGAGCCGCATGCGCGCCGGTCGAGGCGTTCTCGACCGTGGTTTTCCAACCCGCCTCACCGGCGGCCCGCGCGAGGTTTTCGATGAACGCGCCCATGGAGATCACCATCTCCCGCGCCCTGGGATCGACGACCGGCAGGCAGCGATCCGGGTCTATGGCGAGGCTCAGGTGCGTCTCGTCGATCACCTCCACACGCCAGGGCTGAGCGTTGTGGCTGGACGGCGCGAGACTCGCCCAATACAAGAGCCGCTGCAGATCTGGCTTCGAGCCGCCCGCGGCATCGATGAAAAGCGGCGCGGCCGAGCGCCGCGTCCCTGCGCAGCCTCCGCCGAGCCCGCCCAAAAGGAGAACCCCCGTGCCGGTCGCGCCCCATTTCAATAGATTTCGACGACTGACAGAAATGCTCATGACAACCTCCTTGTCACCGACCGGTGACATTAGACGCAAAAAAAAGGCTACTCCCTCGCGAGGCTCTCGACATAACCCCTGACGACCTCGTCGATCGCCGCGTCGATTCTTCGCCATCCATCCTCTGAGCCGAGATCGACGCCGAGATACGAGTCCGCCGTCTTTGAGCGGAGCACGAGATAGCTGAGCCCCGCATGAACGATGGCCGCGACCGCGGCAAAATCCCCGCCCGCCTGTCCGGGGGCAGGCGCATTCATAAGCTCCATCAATTCAATCCCTTGCTGTTCTCGATGGCGGGCCAATTCGTCCGTCAGTTCGTTTCGCTCTTGCAACTCCCAGCGCATGATCTCCTGGGTCACCGGCCGACTCCGAAGGGCGGCCAGGTGGCCCTGTAAGATGGTCACCGAGGCCTCGGCCAGGCTGGTGAGCGATTCCCGCTTGCCGCCGAGCAGCTCAGCGATGGTCGGCCAAAACCGTCCGTGCACGGCGAAGGCCCGCAGCAGCCCGGGCATGCCGCCGAAGTAGCGATAGATGAGGGCCTTGTCGACGCCCGCCTCTCGCGCGACTGTGTTGATGCCCACCTTCGAAAACCCCGTCCTGGCCAGCAAGGCGCCGACCGCTTCGAGGATCTTTCGCTTGGTGTTGTCCCGGTCACGGGTCATTCAGCCTCCTTCTCGTGATCGCCAGGCCTATTCTCTGTATGTCACCGACAGGTGACTTAGTCAAGCGCTTTTTAAACGTGTTCTCAGCCGCCCGATCCGGCTCAGCGAAGGCGCTGTTGATCATCATTCCCACGATGAGGAACCCACAGGGACGCGCAGGCCAGGTCCCCGATTCCAGGTTGCGGTAAAACAGACGCTTGACATTTGGCTCTCTGGCACTAAACAAGTAATCTATTGATTATTTGAGTAATAGGAAAATGCTAACAGCGACTCGCCATTTCAAAAACGCCATCTACGAGCAACTCGGTCGGATCGGGAAGGCTTTGGCCAGTCCGAGACGGCTCGAGCTTCTGGATTTGCTCTGCCAGGGGCCGAGGACGGTGGAGACATTGGCCCATGAGGCCGGACAGTCGCTTGCCAACACCTCGCAGCACCTCCAGGTGCTGCGGGCGGCTAGGCTCGTCGAAACAGAGAAACACGGTCTATACGTGACCTACCGGCTGGCCGACGAGAAAGTTTGCACGCTCTACCGTGAGCTGCGCATCCTCGCCGAGGCGCGCCTGCACGAGATACATGCCGTCACCCGGGAGTTTTTTGATCAGCGCGACGAGCTTGAGCCAGTGGACCGAGACGCGTTGGTCGCCCGCGTTCGTAGCGGCGAGGTCACCTTGCTCGATGTGCGACCGGTCGAAGAGTTTGAGGCCGGACACATCCCCGGCGCGGTGTCGGTGCCGCTCGAGGATCTCGAATCCCGGCTCGCTGACCTGCCGCACGACCGGGAGGTCGTCGCCTATTGCCGCGGTCCGTATTGCGTGCTCTCCGCAAAGGCCGTCGAGACGCTACGTGCAAGAGGCTATTGCGCAATACGCATGGAAGAAGGAGTTCCCGACTGGCGCGCCCGCGGGCTGCCGGTCGAAGTCTACACAAAGGAGAATCAGTCATGAGCAAGACCCTTTTCATTCTGAACGACCCGCCCTACGGCACGGAGCGGAGCTATAACGGCTTGCGGTTGGCGGGATCTCTCGTCAAGCGTGAGGGAGAAGAAGTCCGCGTGTTTCTCATGGGGGACGCGGCGAGCTGCGCCAAGGCCGGTCAGCAGACCCCGAATGGCTACTACAACCTCGAACGAATGCTGAAAGCGGTAACGAATAAGAGGGGCGAGATCGGGGTCTGCGGCACCTGCATGGACGCCCGAGGCATCGCTTCGGACGAGCTGGCCCAAGGAACGATGCGCAGCACCCTGGACGAGCTGACCGAATGGACCCTGTGGGCCGACCGGGTTCTCGTGTTTTGAGAGCGGTGCCTTTTTCGTCACGGCCTTCTGGAAGAAAGCGTGAGCTCATGAACCAACCGATCTACTTGGATCACAACGCCACAACACCGGTTTTACCCGAGGTGGTGGACACGATGCTGCCTTACCTGCGGGAGCACTTCGGCAATCCGTCGAGCGGCCACGTCTATGGCCGGCGGGCGCACGAAGGAATGGAGGCCGCGCGGGCCCAGGTCGCCTCGCTCATCGGAGCAGCCCCAACGGAAATCGTGTTTACGTCCGGCGGCACCGAAGCGAACAACCTTGCCATCCGAGGCACGGTGGCCGCCCGCTCGAACAGGAACCACCTCATCACCTCGGTCATCGAGCATCCCGCGACCGCAAAACCCTGCCGACTGCTTGAGCAGCGCGGATATGAGGTCACGTGGCTGGGTGTCGATGAGACCTGTCGTGTCCGAGAAGACGACGTGCGCGAGGCGCTGACCGACAGGACCGCGCTGGTGACGCTGATGCATTCCAACAACGAGACCGGCACGATCCAACCCATAACTGAAGTCGCCCCGGTGGTCCGCGAGGCAGGTGCGCTGCTCCACACCGACGCAGCGCAGTCGGTCGGTAAGATCGCGGTCAAGGTCGATGAGCTGGGCGTTGACCTGCTGTCCATCGCCGGCCACAAGCTCTACGCCCCGAAGGGCGTCGGCGCGCTGTACGTCCGATCCGGCGTTGCCCTGGAACCGGTCTTACGCGGCGCAGGTCACGAGCGAGGCCTACGTCCGGGCACCGAAAATGTGGCATCGATCGTCGGGCTCGGTGCGGCCTGCGAGATCGCGGACGTGTCGCTTGCGAAGGAGTCGGCGCGTGTCCGAGCCCTGCGTGACGAGCTGTGGTCGCTGTTGCAGTCGCAGATCCCCGGGGTCGCGATCAATGGCCATGAGACGTGTCGGCTGCCGAACACGCTCAACGTCCGGTTCCCGCGTGTTCGAGGCAGCGCGGTGCTCGCCGGCGCGCCAGGCATCGCCGCGTCGACTGGTTCCGCTTGTCACGAAGGCGGAGAATCGGCATCCGCAGTGCTTCTCGCCGTGGGGCTCGCCGCAGACGACGCCCTCGGCTCCGTCCGGCTATCACTTGGGAGAGCCACGACCGAGGAAGATGTCCGGCGCGCCGCGGATCTGTTGGTTGGCGCGTGGAACAGCCTGTGCTGATCGATTCTGATCGTCAAGCGCGCTCTTTAGATGCGTCGCCCTGGTGGAGCACCTGGCCCCAGCCTGATGACCTCGCGGCCCCCTTCGGAGTCCCGTCCCCAAGGACTCGCTGTGTTCGCGTCGATGGACGCTGACTCATGGCCGGATCGACTCAGCCCGTGACCTCGCGGATCATGACTAGGAGCATCTTGAAGCGTCCCGGTGCGTGGACCGCGTGGGGAATGTCGGCGGGCATCAGGACCGTCTGCCCGGCATGGGCCGGGACCTTCTCGCCACCGATGACCAGCTCGGCCTCGCCATCGAGGATCTGTACGACGGCATCGAAGGGAGCCGAGTGCTCCGACAACGACTGCCCCGCATCGAAGGCGAACAGGGTCAGGTTTCCGCCGTTCTTCTTGATCAGGGTGCGGCTCACGATCGAGCCGTCCTGGTAGCTGACGAGCTCGCCAAGGGCCACCGGGTCAGACGCCGGCAACCCAAGCGCTTCGGTTTGTTTCTTCATTGTCATCATTCACTCCTTTTTTACGTTTCAAGCATCAGCGGCTTTCCAGTCGAGGAGCCGCTGCTCTCCTTTGAGCTCCCGAATGTGCGACAGCCCGGCGTCAGCCTCCGCGCGCTCGATCTCGGGTCGCTGTCCGGTCTTCTCCTCGATCTCGGAGGCGATGGCATCCAAGAGTGATCTCGAACTTGGCGTTGTACGAGGCCAGGAAGTCCTCGAGGAACGGGTGTTTCTCGAGCAGGTCGCGTACCTTCGTGCCCGCTGTGAGTGTCATGACGGCACCTCCTATCGCCGGGGACCCGCCAGAACGCGCGGGAAGAGGATGTTGTTCTCCAGGTGGATGTGGTCCATCAGCTCGACCTCGAGCTCACCGAGCGCGCGGTAGAGCTCTCGCCAGCTCGCGCACGCGTGCTCGGGGACGGTCAGGTCGTTCGTGATCTGTCGGATGCGCTGCAGGTTCTGGCCGTGGTCCTCATGCTCCTGCATCATCACCTGGACCGGCATGTGGGCGGTTCGGCCGCGACCCGCGACGATGAGCGGGAAGATGATCTGCTCCTCCTTGGCCAGGTGGCTCTCGACGGCGGCTTGCACTTCGGTGAGCAGGTCGCTGAGGCCAATAGGGCGATCCGGCTTGTCCGCGTGAGCGCGCTCGACTCGCCTCGCGAGCTCGATCAGTCTCGGCAGCTCGACCCGAAGAGGCGCGTGGTAGCGATCGAGGATGTGCTGCACCAGCTCATCGAGCGGGCGCTCGTCCCATCGGCCAACGTCCGCGCTGCCCGCGCCCGCGGCGTCGATGTCACGAAGCACCGCTTCGGGGTCGATGTTTTCGGCAGCGCAGGCCTCGTCCAGGGTCTGCTTCCCGCCGCAACAGTAGTCGAGTCGATATCGATGCAGTACCTTGGCAGCCGCAGGGGATGCGGCGACCAGGTTTCCGAGAGTCTGTTGTGTGTTCTTCATGGCTCGCCTCCAGTTCGCGTCACGTCGATAGTTCACCCCGTTTAAAGCAACCTTCGTGCCGATGTGAAATCTCCATGGTTTACGAGGTGCTGCGTCAGGCGT
>JAABTR010000569.1 GCA_011389755.1 Deltaproteobacteria bacterium
CGGCCACGATGTCCACGTGCTGGGCCGAGCTGTTGAAGATGCCGTCTGCTTTGAGGGCGTCGAGCAGGGCTTTCCCCTCTTCGCTCGACGGATCTTCCACCATGCACTTGTCGTAGCTCGCTCCGATGGCGATATGGAGGGTGCCGCCGACTTTTTCCACAAACAAAGGGTGCTTGAGCACCCGATCGAGCCCCGGATTCATTCCGAGCGCCACCTCGCCGAGCCGGTGGGAGCCTTCGTCCGTCTCGATGATGGCCTCGAGCTGGGAGCTGCCTTTTTCGGCGCCGTATTCCACGATGCGCCCGCCCACAAAGCGCAGGTAGATGCCTTGGATATCGACGCCGCCGTAGTGGACGGGGAGGTCGATGAAGATCTCCCCCGAGGCGGAGCGGGCGTCGGGGCTCGTGAAGATCTCGCCGTCGGGGAAGTTGTGTTTGCCGTAGCTGAGGGAGGGGATGGAAGGTTCGAGGCTCAATGTCAGCTCGAGCCCGCTGTCACGGTGGGGGCAAGAGGTGGTGATGCGCATCTTGCGGGCCGTCTTGAAAAGCGGCGCGAGGGCCTGCTCAGCGGCGAGCAGCGGCTTGGGATCGGTGGTCGAGGCGCCGACGATGAAGTCGACGTATTCGTCCAGGGGCATCTGTTCCATCCGGGCGAAAGCCGGGGTGGGGTAGAGGGTGAGAGCCCAGGGCTTGGTGAGCCGGCGTGAGGCAAAGGGCGCGTCGGCGGCGGCCAGGGCTCCGATCTGCGCCCCGGTGAGCCCAGAGTAAGCCTCGGGCGACTCGGCGCCCAGAACCTCGATGTACTTGGTCATCTCTTCATACCTGCGATCGTGCCACTTTGGGGTGCGCGCGATGGCGTCGCTCGACCCATGTCGCCCCATGGCGCTCGACCAAACCCGGCCGCGTTCGTTGTTGGGCGGGACCATATTGACGTCGGGGCGTCCTCCCGCCTCGATGACCTTGCGCTCGAGGATCTCCATGAGGGGCCAGCAGATGCGCTCTCCTTTGATCATGACTACGTCGTCGCGCGTCACCCCGCCCAAGGAGTGCTCGATGAGAAATTCCGCCCACTTTTCTAAAGCTTCTTTGGAGATCTTCGGTTCTTCCATGTCGCCGCACCTCGCTTTTACAAATTCCTGAACTACTGCGCCACGATAGCCGCCTGGCGACGAACTGTCGAGGTTTGAAACGATGATCTTTGGGAGGACGGTGAGGGGCCGAAAGGGCCGATAAGAGCATGTTAGCGATGGCAGTCCTTGCAGCCTGAGGCGACCTTTTTCTTTTTATGGCACGGGATACAGCGCTCGTGGTAGGCCTCCTTGGGACCCGGTGCCGCATCCTGGCCCGCCGTGTGACATCCTTGGGAGCTGCACGATTTTACCCCGTAGTGGTGACATCTCCCACACTTGATTTCGGCTTCTTGGTGGCCCCAGTGATTGAGTTTGACACGCGCCATGTTGCCTTTTTTGTTGAGGATGACCCTTTTGGGCCCCTTGCCTTTGAAACCTTCTTTCTGGGGCGCTTTGTCTGTCGTTTCACGTGTCTTATCTGATTTGGAGGCAAGGGATTGCTTCTTGGATGCCGGTTTTATTTCGGCCTTTTCTTGCTCTGGCTCCTGCTCCTGCTCCTGCTCCTGCTCCTGCTCTTGCTCGGACTTTTGCTGCGTGTCGAGTGCGTCTTTTTCGTGTGCACGAGTCGCTTGGGGCGTTTCTTCGGGCGCCTGGGGGGGCTCTTCGGTGGAAGTATCCGTGGGAGGCGCCTCAGGGACGTCGATTTTGTCGGTGTCGGTGCTTGCAGCGGGTTGCCCGGTCGGTTCGAGGTTGTCCTTTTGTGTTGCTCCTCCACAGGCGGCGGCGATCGCCGCCGCCAAACCGAGAATAGAGATGGTGAGCATCTTATTGTTTTGCATACATTTCTCCCGAGTTTGGTTTTTCGCGTTTGTTTTCAGCCAGAGCCCGCGCTCGCTTTCGTCTCGCTCAACGCCGGGGGCGCTTCGGGATCTCGTTCGAGCACGAACCGGCGATAATAGGCCGTCAGAAGGCACGTCATGGGCAAGGCGATGAGCAGGCCGAGCATCCCGAGGAGCTTGCCCCAGACCGACAAGGACAAGAGGATCATCGCGGGGCTCAGTCCGGTCACTTTTCCCATGATGCGAGGCACGAGCACCGCATCTTGAATGAGCTGCACCACCGCGAAGACAGCGCCCACGAGACCGATGTGCAACCAAAGCCCGCCTCCGGTCTCCAGCGCGCGAACGGCAGCGAACCCGGCCGCCGGGATGAGACCGACGATCTGGAGGTACGGGACCATGTTGAGCAGGCCTATGAACAGACCGAGCAAGATGCCAAGGGGGAGGCCGATGATGGTGAAGCCGATGGCAAACAAAACCCCGACAATGGACGCGACAGCGGCCTGGCCGCGAAAATATCGGCGCATGGCGCCGTTGAAATCGCGGGTGAAGTCCACGATGGGGGTTCGGTAGGCCGCGGGCAAAAGCTCTTTCCAGCGCGTCTTGATGAGGTGGATGTCGAAGAGCAAGAAGATCACGTACAAAAAGATAATGCTCAGGCCCAAGAGACCGATAAGGACGTTGGCCGTCCCAGCCAAGAAACCCCAGATTCCGGGCAGGGCTTTTTCGGCGACGGCTTTTCCCATCGAGATGGTGTCGGGCGATCCGATGACGTCGCGCACCTGCTTCTTTTTCAGAAGGTCTCGCGCGGCTTCGAGGATGTTGGGCGGGAGCTTCTCACCGGCTTTTTGAGCCAGCTCGGAGTTGCCGACCAGATCGCGCAGGAGCGCGGCGGTGTGTTTCACCTCTGAGGTGACCATGGGAACGACCAGAAATCCGAGCCCGATGAACAAAGCCGTGACAAGGGCGAGGGAAGAAAACACAGCTGCGGCTCGGTTGCGGATTTTCTTTTGCAGAAGCTCCACCAAGGGGTTGAGCAGGTAGGCGACGAGCACCGCCACCGCAAAGGGAATCAGCACCTCGCGCAGGTGATGGAGCAGCCAGATGATACCGACGAGGAGGCCGGTGCCCAGGGTGATGCGGACGACGCGATCGAAGGTGTAGGGGCTGCTCGAGCTCATAGTTTGTTCGTCTGTTTTGTGGTGTTGCGATTCAAGAGTAACGATTGTGGCTTACGATGCGCAAGTTTCGCGTTCTCGCAAGTTACGACACCATATTCTTGAGCGGGGTCTTGAGCCAGGAGCCGATGGCAGGGTGACTGGCCACGGAGTTTATCTTTTCGAGCAGTGGGTACTTGGTCGCGGCGTCGATGGCGCTGCTTTGTTCCACGGCTTCGGCGAGCTGGAGGAGGATCTGCGTGATCGTGAGCTGGCCGATCTCTGGCCCGCTCTCAGGTGCGGGCTCTGTCGGTAAAGCCGGTTGAGCACCAAACCGCACGGCCACTCTTGGTGCCTTGTCCTGGGAACGATGTGGCGCGGTTGCGGACAGATCGACATGAGTGTCGACGATTCCAGCTTTTTTTTCCGGGGGCTCGCTCGCCTTCGGCGAAGTGACCAGGCCGGGGTCGAAATCGAGGGATCTGAAAGCCATCGCGACGATTGGGGAACCCGAGTCGTCTTTTCCTCGGATGATCTCGGCGCAGCCCTGGTCATTCAAGATCTGCGCGACCTCGTAGAGCTCCTTTTTGCTACTGACTCCGATGTGTTCACCGAGTTGGTGGAGATCGTACGCTTTGCCCTGCTCCAACTCGCTGAGAATTTCCAGCAGCTGGCGGGCCTGATTGACTAAAGTGGCAGTAGACATGTTGTCCTTTCCCGTGGTGTCTCTGGGCTGTTGGAGTCGCCGGGGACCTTCGGAGCATAAAAACAATTTTTGTCAGTCCGCAAGGATATTGAAGGATATTGGAGGGTATTGGTACCAGAAAATCAAGAGCGGGACATGGTCCTCTTCGAAGGGCCGCGCTTTACGGCGTTTCGTAGAGCGCTTCTAGTCTCGCCTTCTCTTCGTCGGTCAGCGGCACGGAGAAGATCGATTGCTTCATGATCTCCATGATTTGTTCGAGAGTCATGTCGAGCGCTGGCGCAAAAGCCTCGATGGGGTAGCCTGTTTCAGCTTCTGCGAGCTCCTTCGCATATTTGTAGTTGATGTCACTCCAAATCGCGGTCAGCTCTTCCTTGTTGGGAACCATCATGTTTGGCTTGCCACTCAGAGCGGCGAACTGACGGAAGGCCAAAGAGGCCCAGAGAGACATGGCGCGGTTAGCAATGTAGGTTTCGCTGTCAGCGTCGATAACTGCGGGGATCAAGAGTTTGGGGAAATAAATTTGAAGGTAAGTGGCATTGCCGGTGATGAACGCCAGGTTCCATGTTTCGTACAGGCTATTCCATTGATCCGAGTAACCCCACTGGGTGTTGCGGGTCTCTTCATCGAGCGTGATGTACGATGGGGGGATAGCGGCCAATACCGCGGCGGTCATGGCGTTACCGTTATAACCGGCGATATTTTCTGTCACACCTGCTTCGAGGATGTTGAGTTTGACTGAACCGGCGAATTTACCGATTGCTTGGGGGGGGATCCCGCCGGCGGCTCTGACTTGAGTAAGCAGGCCGTTGACCAGGTCCATGCTGACGACTTTTGTGGGGCCAAACATCGGTCCGCCGTAAATCTCTTTGAGATCTTCCAAAGCGCCCACGAGATCGGCGCGAATCCCAAGCTCGGCTCTTTTCGCGAGTAGATGTTGTTGCATCTCAATATGGAATTGGTAGCTACTGGCCATCTTGAGCGTGATCTCGTTCAAAATATAGGTGTGATGGATCACTCTTTTGATAATCTCGGATTCTTCGTCGTGTTTTCTGATTTTGGGGATCAGGTCGGCTTCGAGCGCTTCACGGAGAAATTCAACGACAGCAGGATGCTTCTCCTGGATCGCTTTGCGGATTTGTTTGAGCATGGGCCTTAGCGACACGGGTCGGTCAAGACTCTCGCTAAAAAGCGCAGCTGCCGAAGGAAGATCGTTGAGCCTCATGTCGTCGCGAAGGATCTCTTCGATGAGCTGAGGATCTGTCTTCATATTCATTTTGATGCCGAGGCGGCGGATAACCTTGTTGATTGCTCGATTGTCCTTTCCATCCTGGCAACCGTGGCCGTGGCCGTGACGTT
>JAABTR010000570.1 GCA_011389755.1 Deltaproteobacteria bacterium
TTGGGTCCTCTTCGAGGGAATCGAGGAGAAATTCGAGGTCTGCTTTCGAAAGCGACACAGCGGCGTTTTCAAGCTCGAGTCTCTCGGCTTCTCGAAGAGCGACCATCCGGATGAACGAGCTGAGGTCCAACCCAAGTGTCTTCGCCGCCGCAGTCAGCCGCTCCTTTTCCGGGGAGCTGGCGCGGAATTCGATGCTTTTCGAGCGTGCGGACATCGCCGGTCTCCTTCTTTGTCATTCATCAGTTTATCACACCATATACGAGTGTCCAGACATTGTCCGGACAAAAGACAAAGGGGTGGTCACCCCGGAAAGATCGTCTCCCTGTAGGGCGGCTGCTGCGTGGGGTGCGGCGGGTGGGTGCGCCACAGGGCCGCGATGAAGAAACAGGCCGCGGCGGTGAAGCCCACCTGGAGCCCGAAGGGGGTCGACAGGTCGGTCGTGCTCCAGACCAGGGGAGCCGCGAGGGCGCCGATGACGCCGCCGCTCTCCCCGGCCATCCCGATGAGCCCGGTGACCACGCCTCGCTCGGAGGCGCTCGTCATGTCTCCGACGATGCTGTGCAGGGCGCCGTTGAGGGACGAGACGCCGATGCCTCCGAGGAAGAAGGTGGCGCCGATGAGCAGCGGTGATCGGGTCAGCAGCAGGCCGAACCCTTCGGTGGACGTGATGAGGGCGCCTAGGAGCATGAACAGGACGCGGCCGTAGCGGTCCGAGAGCCTCCCGAGGATCGGGGCGAAGAGCAGGCCCGACAGCCCCGACACGGTCATGGCGATGCCGACGAAGGTCAGGCCGCCTGGGATCTCCTTCTCCCCGGCGATGGGGAAGAGGGTCATGATGACGCTCAGGCCCGCGGTGAAGAGGGCGTAGGTGCCGGCCAGCAGGCGGACGCGCGGATCCCGCAGGCACGCGGCCAAGAGCGCGCGGTTCGTCGGCAGCGGACTTTGGGCCTGTGACGAGCCCTGCGCCCGGCAGCCCGGCTTCGTGGCGGGCGCGAAGGGGCGCCGGGCGCCTGCGCCGTCAAAGCCCAGCCTGGAGACCACCAAGGTCGCCGCGAGCGCCAGGCCCGCCGCCGACCACAGCGGCGCGCCGTAGCCCCCCCAGCCCGCGAGGACCGAGCCGAACACCGGCCCGATGACGAAGCCGAAGCTCACCGAGCTCGAGTAGATCCCCTGGGCGCCGCCGCGGCTCTCGTTGGTGGTCAGCTCGCTGACGGCGCAGCGCGCGGCGATGCTGAAGAGGCCCGAGCAGATGCCTTGCAAGAGGCGGAAAAAGACCAAAAGCTGCGCCGTGGTGGACAAGGCGTAGCCGATGCAGGTCGCGGCGTAGCCCAAAAGGGCCAGCACCAAGGTGGTCTTGCGTCCCAGGCGGTCGGTGACGATGCCGGCGGGGAGCTGAATGACAAGGCGACCGACGAAGAAGCCGGCCATCATGAGCCCGAGGGTCAGCTCGCTCGCGCCGAGCTGCTCGGCGTAGACCGGCAGCAGGGGCACGATCATGCCGAAGCCGCTCATCACCACCGCGGAGCTCGCGGCGATGATCCAGACGCCGGCGGGGAGCCCCCGTGGGATGAGCTTTCGCGGGTTCACGGCAGGGCCCTCGCCCCGAGGAGGCTCCGCTGCTCATCGAGCTGCCCGGCCAGGCGCCGCACCAGCGCGTGGAGCAGGCGGTGCCCGGG
Source organism: Deltaproteobacteria bacterium (assembly GCA_011389755.1). Taxonomy (GTDB): domain Bacteria; phylum Myxococcota_A; class Polyangia; order JAAYKL01; family JAAYKL01; genus JAABTR01. The sequence goes on from JAABTR010000570.1 coordinate 1,677, forward strand.
CCGAGACAGGCGAAGGTGCGCGCGCGGCAGGGCTCCGAGGATGTAGAGATCGCCGATGGCGTCGAGGAGCTTGTGGTCGAGGGGCTCATCTGGGCCGCGGGCGGGGGTCAAGGGGCCGTCATCGCAAAGGACCTGGGCGCAGTGCAGGCCGCCCCCCCGGATGCGCCCCGACGCTCTCATGGCTGCGACGTCTCGCAAAAACGCGAACGTCCGCGCGCCGGCGATCTCCTCGAGGGCGTGCGGCGTCAAGGGGATGCTCTTTTGTCCCCGGTAGCCGGGGTAGTCCACCGCCACTTCGACGCTCCCCGGGTGGCCGGCCGGGGCCAAGGACACCTCGGCGCGCCCGGCCCCCTGCTCGATCACGAGGGGCCGGGTCACCTCGAAAAAGGGCGGCGCGCCGCGGGCCCCCGCCGCGCGCAGGTCGCGAATCCAAGGCGCCGCGCTGCCGTCGAGGATCGGGATCTCGCCGCCGCGAACCCGGACCGTCGCGTCGGTGACTCCGCAGGCGCAGAAGGCGAACAGGAGGTGCTCCACCGTGGACACGTGGCCCAAGGTCGTGCACAGCGTCCCGCCTCGCGCGATGTTCCCCGGCGCGCACGTGACCTGGCCCTTTTGGTGGATGAAGACGATCCCGGCGCCCGGCGGCGCGGGATCGACGCGGACGCCCTCCCGATGCCCGCTGTGCACGCCGACGCCTTCTCGCGAAAACCCGAAAAACATCGGGTCAGCGCAGCTCGAAAACAACCGGTGAGAAGGTCAAGACCGCGTCGCGGGCGAGCAGCTCGCGAAACGCGTAGGCCTGGGATAATGCGCGGCTCTTGGACAGGAGCCGGAGCTCGGCCGAATCGGGGCCGCCGAAGGCCTCTGAGAACAGCTCCATGATGCTTTTGGGGCGCGGCAGGATCTCCACGGGCGCGCCCGCGGGCAGCCCGGCCTTCTCTCGAGCGCGGTCGATGGCCTGGCCGAGGGTCCCCAGGGTGTCCACCAGGCCGTGCTCGAGGGCCTGGGCGCCGGTCCAGACCCGGCCCTCGGCCACGGCGAGCACCGCGTCGCGGTTCATGTCCCGGCCTTCGACCACCCGGTCGACGAACAGCGCGTAGGTCCTCTCCATGAGCTCTCGGATCGCCTCTTGTTCCCCCTCGTCGAACGGCTCGAAGGGGCTGAGCATGGCCGAGCGCTTGGCCGTGGGGATGATGTGCGGGTGCACCCCCAGCTTGCGAGCGGTCTCGGCGAACACGATCTTGCCGCCCACCACGCCGATGGATCCGGTCAGGGTCTGGGGGTCCGCAAAGATCTCGTCGGCCGCTGTGGCGATGTAGTAGCCGCCCGAAGCGGCGACGTCCCCCATGGAGACCAGGACTGGTTTGCGCTTGGAGACGTCCTTGATGACGTGCCAGATGTTGTCGGAGGCCAGGGGGCTGCCGCCGGGGCTGTCCACCCGGAGCACCACCGCCTTGATGTTGGGCTCGATCCCGGCCTCGAGCAAGGTGTCGGTGAGCTCGACGTCGGTGACCATCTCCGAAGCGGCGAAGGGGCTGTCTTGCTTTCCCGACGAGATGGGCCCTTGGGCGATGATGAGGGCCACGCTGGGCTGGGTGATCTTGCTCTTTTTGGGCTCGGCGCCGCTGAGCATGCCGAACAGATCGGTGATGGAGAGCGACTTGGCGGGCTCTTTGCCGTACTCGTCGGTGACGCCGCCGGGGTACTTCGCGACCAGCTCGGCGATGTAGACCCCCAAGGCGCGAGCCTCGTCGGCCAGCCCTTTCTCCACCGCCTCCTCGGCGCCGTACGGGGCGCTGTCCATGAGGCTTCGAACCTGGGCCGGTTCCAGGCCCCTGCCTTTGGCGATCGATTCGACGAGCTGGGTCTGCAGGTCGCCGAGCAGCGACTCGGAGGCCTGGCGCGCCGACTCGGACATCTCGTTGCGCAGAAGCGGCTCGGCCGCGTCTTTGTAGCGGCCCACATGGGTGATGTCCGCCCTGACGCCGGCTTTGTCGAGCAGATCCTTGAGGTAGACCGTCTGCATGGCCAGGCCGATGATGTCGACGCTGCCGGCCGGGCTGATGCTGATGGACGGGCATCCCGCGGCCGCTATCATGTAGGTCAGGTTGTCAGCCGACTCGATGTGGCACGTGATCTTTTTCCCCGACTGAGAGGCTCGGGCGATGGTCTGCGCCAGCTCGTGAGCCCGGCCGAAGGCCAGATTTTCGATAGTCCCGAAGTGGATGACGATCTCTTGGACCGAGAGATCCCTCGAGGCTCTGTCGAGGAGCTCCTGGAGGCGGTGCTGGCTGAGGGTGGGGCCGGACAGCAGCCCGGCGGTGCTCGGAAAGGCCGGCAGGTCCCCGTCGAGGTGAAAGAGCACGGCGAAGGGCCCTCGCTGCGCTTGGGGCTTGGGCGTCGGCAGGGGGTTGCAGTCGCAGCCGCCCATGAGCGCCCCGGCGAGGGCAAACCAAACAAGGGTCCTGGCGGATCCGCTCCGGTGTCGCATGGGCATCACTCCTCGGTGTCGCTTGGTGAGGTCGGCGCCTGGTCCACGGGCAAAGAGGACGGCTCGTCCTTTGGTGGGCTCGGTGCTCGGTCGTCTGCCGGGGGGTCGGCGGGGGCCTCATCAGGCAGCTCGACACCTAACGGCTCTTCGCTTTCCTCTTTCGATGGCGGAGCTTCGCTCGCCGCCGCGACAGCCGCTTGGGACGCGGCACGCTCCTCGGACGCCATCTTTTTTGCGTTTTCGGCGAGGGCCGACTCCAGCTGCGCGATGTTGCGCTTGGCCAGGCCCTTTTGTGGCCCCGAAGGCTGCGCCTCGAGGTATTGCCTGAAGTATTTCAGGGCCAGCTCATTTTGTTTTTGGGCTTTGAACGTGGTCGCCAGCCCGATGAGGGTGGGGCCGTGCCGGGGATCTTTTTGAAGCGCCCGACGAAACAGCGCGATGGCCTTGCCCGAGGCGCCCCGGTCGAGATGGCAATAAGCCAGCCCGGACAGGGCACCTGTGTGCCCGGGATCCCGCTCGAGCGCCTTTTCGTAAAGGTCGATGGCGTTTTGAGTGCGGCCGCGCTTTTGATTGCGAGAGGCCTGCTTGAGCAGGGACTCGAGGCCGCCGCCCGAGCCCTGCGCGGATCGCTCGTCTTTTTTAGGCGGGTCGGCGGGCTTCTTCGCGTCGTCCGCGCCCTGTGCGACCTCGCTTGGCGCCGGCTCGGCCGGCGCGTTTTCGAGGCGCAGGGCGAGCGGTTGTTTGTTTTTGAGCCGCTCGAGGAGCGTCCTTGCCTGTTGATGCTCCGAGTTGAGCTCGAGGACGCGAGCGATCTCTTCCTCGGCCGCCTTCGCGAGCCCTTCGCTGGCGAAAAATCGGGCCTTGCGATACATGGCGCGAATGAGAGTCTGTTGTTGGATCACGGTATCGAGCTTGTGGATGAGCTCGGCCGTGGGGACGCCGCGCTCTAAGT
>JAABTR010000571.1 GCA_011389755.1 Deltaproteobacteria bacterium
CGGTCGGTTTGAGATAGGTCAGGGCATATGCGGCAAAGAGATCGAGGCCGATCCCCAGTATGTCGGTGACCTCCATGAGCGTGTTCAAGTTGGCGTAGAGGCCGAGGTTGTTGCCGGTGATTTCGTCCGGGTAGAGAGAACCGATCTCCTTGTTCACGTAGATGGGTAGATTGCGGGCCCCGAATTTTGGGACGATCACGCCGCCGAACTGCCAGAGGTTGTCACCAAGGCCGGGCAGCGACAGCTCGAGGAGGTAGCCGAAGGCGTTCATGGGAGGGTAGCCGCCGTCTGTGAACAAGGTGAGGTCGTCGCTCAGCGATGAGTTCACGTGGGGGGTGAAGGGGATGTAGAAGACCCTCAGATAGGTCCCTTCGAGCACGCGGGACATGTGGAAGGTGAGCATGGCCGTCTCTATTTCGGCCTCCACCATCTGGACGCCCCATGTGGCGCTGCGCTCGGTGTTCTCCTTGAGCTCGGCCGGAGGCCCCTCGGGAGCGGCGGCGCGACCGGCGGTGAAGACGAGCCAGTCGGTGATGAACCAGTCGAAGTAGGCGCGCTCGATGCGCAAACCCGAGTCCTTGGGATACCGGCTCTGGTGCATGTCCAAGGTGGTGGGTTCGGGGCGGAAGTCGTTGAAGTGCTTGAAGAGGACGAGGCGCGTGTAGAAGCGCAGATTCTCGCCGACGTCGTACGAGGCCTCGAGCCGCATCCGGTTGGTCCAGTTATGGGGGTACCACTCGCTGTCATCTCTTCGGGCATCGGAGTAGACAGGAGTCGTTGTCCCATCCGGAGTCATGATGATGCGGTCGATGGTATCGACGCCTTTGACGCGTGTCTTATCGGTGAGGTGAAAGTTGTTGGCGGTGATGCGCAGGTCGCCCGACCAGTTGAGCCTGTCTTTCTCCAATTTGGAGCTCATGGAGTCCTGGACGCCCAGGACGTGCTCCATGTCCTCCTCCATCCAACCGACCCGCTCTTCCAACTCGGACATCTGTGGGGCCATGTCGGCTTCTTCGGTGCCCGAGGAGTCAGAACCGTAACCGACGGACTCGGTTGGGTAGGCTTCGGTCTGCGTGGGGGGGGGCGGCGACTTTTGGGCGTGGGACGGCTGTGGCATGACGATCCACGCCGCGAGCAATGTTATCGTACCCCAAAGGCCGGCACACTGTCTTGCTGCCATTTCGTAGTCCTCCCATCGATGTGTCTCGAGGCCATCCGGCTGAAGGTCGTTCCCATCGCTCAGTGAAGGTCCGCTACCTGACACCCGCGAGTCCTGTTTTGTTGCTCGTGTCGAGCGTATTGAGAATGTAGCCCAAGGCTCGATTCAGCTCTTCGGTTGAGAAGTAGTGATCCAGCCGAGCATATCGGCTATGGCGCCTTCGCGCGAAGAAGTACTTCCACTGCTTCTCGGACTTGGATTTGATGCTGACACCGTGGCAACGAGCGCAGCCCCGCGAAATGACCTGGGCCCCGCTCCAGTCGCCCGAGCCGCTGTACCACTGCCTTTGTGGCGCAGCGGGCGCCGCCGCGGTCTTGGTTTCCTTTGTCGGCGAGTTCGAGGATTCGTCGTTTCTGCTCGATCTGGAGGAAGCCTCTTTCGGCTTCTCGAGGGGCGTCGTGACCTGTTCGTCTTCGGAGGCGCTCGAAGGATTCTCATCCGAGGGCTCGGGCGGCTCCTTGGGCGGGTCGTCCTGTGTTTCGCCCTTGTTTCGGTCCCTTTTTTTGTGCGCCGGTCGGCTCCATGTGCGGCTGGGGGGAGGGGATTTGTTCGCGGCGGTCGCGTTTTCTTTGGAATCGTCCTTTGTTTCGGTTTCGCCAGCGCTTTGAGATTTTTTTCCTTCAGAGGTGCTATTTTTTTCGGCGAACAGCTCCGCTTTGATCCTCCTCATACCGGAAGCTTCCCCAGGGACGCCCACCTCGTACGGCTTGAAACCTTCTTTGCGCACCACGATCATGTGCAGCTGGCCGGGTTCGATGCGACAGGTGATTCCCCCGAGCCCCGTCGTCCCGATCTTTTTTCCGTTGATATAGAGATCGGCGTGCCCCGGCTCGGAAGAAACATACAGGTTGTCCGACTCGTTGGCCGCGGCGAGCACCTCGCTTTGTTGCTTGTCTGTCAGCTCGTTTTGGGGGGGAGCTGCAAAGAAGAGGCGGTGGATGAGGAAGACACCCCCGGCGAAGAGTAGGAAAGCAAACAGCAGCAGCAGGTACGGGTTGACCCGTGAGCCCTGGGGCTGGGCCATGCTGCCCGAGCCCATCATGCCCGAGCCTGTCTGCATGGGCACGCTGCCCGAAGCTGTCCCGGTCGTCCCTGTGGCTCCAAAGGCGCTGGGCGCGGAGCCGGGACCCGACCCCGTCGATGCGGTCTGTCCGGTGTTTTGAAAGTACCCCGAGGCGGCGAGGTCGAGACGATCGGAGCGGTTTTGAAGCTCCTTTTCGGCCTGCGCCTTTGCTTTCTTCAGGGCAGTTCGTTCGAACTCACGCCTTTGTTGGATGCGCTCGGCGAATTGATCTTGGAACCAGCGCTTGACATCCGCTGTCGTGGCCGTGCCGCCGTGCTCTTTGGCGAAGATGCGTATCGCCTCGGCGAACTCCTCAGCGCTATGATAACGCTGGTCCCTCTCCTTGTTTGTCGCCTTGGAGATAACCTCATCGAGCGCCCTGGGCAGGGTGCTGTCAATCGAGGACAAGGGAGGGAGTCTCTCCTTGAGAATGCGATCGATGACCTCTGCGAGGCTGACGTCCTTTTTGAAGGGGTAGGGCTTTTTCCGCGTGACCATCGCGTAGAAAACGAGCCCCAGAGAGTAGATGTCGACGCGTTTGTCGATGTTCTTGAACTTGAAGAGATCGGGAGCCACGTATGACAGCTTGCCTTTGAACAGTCCGGGGGCTGTCATCTCGGTCTGCGATTCGCTCTTGGCGATACCGAAGTCGATGATCTTCAGGTAGCCGTTTCGGTCGCACATCAGGTTTTGAACGTCGATGTCCCGGTGGATCAGGTTGAGAGGGGTTCCGTCCGGGGTCGCCGCCGCGTGGGCGTAATGCAGCGCTTCACAGGCCTGGATCATCAATCGGCACGCTACGGGCAGTGGGATCCGCTCGTTCGACTTGAGTAGCGATTTGATCATGTAGGCGAACGTCTCGCCGTCCACGTACTCCATCGCGATGAAGATGCCGTCATCTTGTCGAGCTAGATCGTAGACTTTGACCACGTGGGGGTGGTTGAGTGTGGCCACGAGGCGCGCTTCGTCCACGAACATCTTGAGCGCGTCCATGTTTTCGACCGCCATTCCGGCGGCGTGGACTTTCTTGATGACTACGAGGCGTTCGAATTCTTGTTCGCCGAGCTGGACCCCGAGGAAGACGTCTGCCATGCCGCCGGAACCCAGCTTGGCGACGAGGCGATACCGATTTTTAAGGTCGTCGATTCCGCTGATAGAATGCTCCGGAACGAACCCCATAATCTGCCTTTCTGGACGGTGCCTATCCACGATAATAAGTGATAACTATATCCCGATCGGCGATGGCGGCAACTCGGGAAGAAGACCGGTTTAAAAAGCGCGCCGAGGCGAACGGGATCGCATCAGAACGCTTTGGCGAGAATATAGCTGGCGACGCGCGTGATTTCGTCCTTGGAGAAATAACGACTCAAGGGGGGGCGGTGTTGTTCCCTGGCGAAGAAGAAGCGCCACTGGGTCTTCGTCTTTTTCGAGGGGTGGATGGGGCGAGCTCGGCTCCCGTGGCAACGCCGACAGCCTTTGCCGAAGACCTCGGGCCCGGACCACTTTCCGTCGCCGCTGAGGTAGCGTCTCGTGGTCTTCGATTGCGCAGAGCCGGAGGATCGGTCGCTCGAGGATTCGGACGACGAGCGCGAGCTCGAGCCCGAAGAACTCGGCGTCTTGGATGGCGTCGAGCTGGAGCTGGTCGTCGCGCGGGAGGCTGTCGCGCTCGAAGAAGACGATGAGCCGGAAGTCGATGACCGTGAGCTGCTCGACGAGGTCGCTGTCTTGTCTTGTTGTTCTTTTTCTTTGTTCTCGAAAGCTTTAGCGGGGCTCTTGGAGGGCTCCTCGTCCTCTTCCTCCTCGGGGGCTTGGTCCGCCTCTTCGTTTTGGGATTTATCCTCTTTGTCTTTGCTGTCTTGTGCGGACTTTCCCGTGTTTCCGCGGCTGCGGCGCCAAACGACGCGCTTTCGTCCGCCGCCGGTGTTGCCGCTCGCGGCCGCCACGGCTTCTTCTTCCTGGGCTTGCGTATCCACGACCTTCTTGGACTGCGTCTCTTTGCTCGTCGCAGCTTCTTCGTGGTTTCTTTTTTTGAGCAGCTGAGCAAAGACCTCTCTTTTGTCCGATGCGTCTCCCAGCACGCTGATCTCGTAGGGCTCGAACCCTTCTTTGCGGATGGTGATCATGTGCACCTTACCCGGCTCGAGCTTGAGGCTGATTCCGGTCGCTCCGGTTGTGCCGGTGCGCTTGCCGTTGATATAGAGGTCGGCGCCCGCGGGCGCCGATGCCACGAATAGGTTGTCTCCAGGGTGCACCACCGGCGGCGGAGACTTGTTGTCGCCTGCAAAGAAGAGCTGGTGAATGAGGAACGTGCCGCCGGCAAATAGCAGGAAGGCGAAGAGCAAAAGGAGGTACGGGTTGCCTCTCTTGCCCTGAGGAACCGGCGCCATGGAATTCGACATTCCGGTTGTGGGCGGCAGATCTGTCGTCAGCCCCGTGGCGTTTTGCGAGGGGAAAGAGATTTCGTCGGCGGTGGTGCCCCCCCTCATGCTGGGCGTTGCCGCCCGCAGATCGGCTCGGGCGGGATCCGCCGCGGTCGCCGGGTCGAGCTTGCCCATCTCCTTGGCTTTTTTCAGGGCTTTTCGCTCGAAATCGCGCCTCTGCCCGATCCTCTTTTGGAATTCGGCCTGGAACCAATTCTTGACCTCTGCCGTGGTTCCGATTCCCTCGTGCGCGTTGGCGAAGAGCTCAATCGCTTCGCCGAACTCTTCGGCGGATTGGTAGCGCTTGTCCCGGTCTTTGTGGGTCGCCTTGGCGATGATCTCGTCGACCTCGCGCGGGACCTCGGAGTTGATCATGGAGGGTGGAGG
>JAABTR010000572.1 GCA_011389755.1 Deltaproteobacteria bacterium
GCTCGCATCGGCGATAGCGTCGATGGCGCTTTGAATCGACTCGCCTCGCCGCACCCGCACCAGATTGGGAAACTGGGGCGCCACGTCGTCTCTTCCATCTGCAAGGCCCGCGGGAATTCCCTCGATTTCCGACCAGTCAAGGCTCGCCGACGAGGCAATCGGGGACGTAATTGCCGTAACATCGAAGTGCTGGTGCCCGGTCTCGGCGTAGACTCCGGCGTGATCGTGATCCGAGCGGGCGACCGTGCTCGCCGTCCCATTGGCGCCGAGCGTCAAAGACACCTCGCTGCCCGCGATATTCACGCCAGCGCCCGCGCTGAGCCCTAAATCCGGAACATCGCTGAGCTCACCAAAACCGTGCCGGTGGCTCGAAGGCGCGTAGTCGTTGCTCAGCAGGGCCGTGAGCTCGGCCTTGTTGTCAAAGCAAACCTGCGCCGCCCAGGCCCTCGCGGCGCCTGCGTCAAACGAACCGGCCTCGTCCACGCCGCAGACAGGTTGCCCGGCCGCCTCGTCCCACCCACGCAGGTACGTCCCCGGCTCGCAGGCCTGCCCGAGACGGGGCTGAATATCGTTGGCTTTCAAGTCCCCCAAAGCCCGGCAGGTCTGAACGGACACGGCGCTGACCGCCGATCCGAGGCGAACGCGCGAAGACGGCTCGCCGCCTACGCGAATCTCCAACCAGAGCTCATCAGCGTTCCACAGGAGGTCATCGATAGGCTCGTCCTGCCCGAGGTACAGGGCAAAAAAGCCGTCCGAATCCAAGCGCACCTTCTGCTCTTGAAACCAAAGCTCGCTTCCAAAGATCGCGTCGTCCCAAATCCCGACGCGAAGCTCCACAGCGCCTTTCACAGGGGAGCCCGAGCTGTCGCGAACGGTCCCGCTGACGGGAACATAGTCGGCCGCCTGAGCCCAGACTCCGGACGCCCCCAAGAGCATGCAACTTGCAATGAGCGCTGCGTTTAATTTTTTGAACCGATCCATCACTTTAATGCTCGTTTCGCTTTAACTATCAAACCCGTAGGGCAGCCTCTTGTAAGAAGTGCCCCAGGTGGTGAAGTACTCTTCCAACTCCCCTGAGCCTTCCCCACCTTCGAGGTGGGTGTTTCTAAGAACGACAGCAGACGTGTCCCCTTTTTCGCTCTCCGCTTTGACCACCGTGCGCATCCCCAAAACGGACGACCCAAACACTTCGATGCGAGAGCCAAAGTAAGTCAGCACCCCATAGTCGCCGAATTTTTGCCCACCAAAGGCCTGGATTGCGACGTTGTCGAGAACAACGTCCTGGGAGTCCGTGTTGGCCCCCGCTCCAACAGTGCCCGCACCGTTCAATGCGACGATTGAGGATGAAGCGATACGCCCCTTGGTGATACTTTGAAACACCGCCCCTCGGTTCTGAAGGGCATCCCGTCCTTCGATATACGCGGATTCGGCAAGCAAAGAGCCGCCTTTGGCAAAAACACCGTAGGTCTCAGCATCCTCGCTATTGTCGCCCTCTGACTCGAAAACCCCGCCAAACAAATCGGTGCTGCCTTCAGAGGACACTCCACTGCTGCGAGTCGAACCACCTCGCCCGATGCTGCGCACTTGGGTGGCTTTCAGCTCGGAATTTGCGTCGACGGCAACACCCTCTGCGCTGACTGTCCCGGTGACGTGAAAATCCGAACCCGTGACCGCGGCCACGGCTCCGCCCGTGAGAGACAACCCTCTAGCCTGAGAGGCTTCTTCTAAAACCACATCCACACCGTCCAAGAAGACTCGACCACTATTCTGCGCATGAATACCAAGTCCTCCAAGCCCCATCGTCTGGCCTACGAATATCCGGCTATCCTTCACGCGGGTCTTGCCGAAAGTGCGAATCCCCCAAGCAACTCGCAACGATTCACCGGCCACATCAATACGGAGGTCTTCCATCACCGCGACACCGCCATTCGCCATTTCTTCAACCGAAATCCCGGTGCCGACGCCCGTCGGGTTGAGATCGACGCGGACATCCGTCAAGGAAACCGCAGAGCTGAGCGTCTGCGGAAAGACGACACCCTGGGCGCCGGCGTTGTCATTCTTCACCGTCACGCCCTCGAGGCTCGAATGGTCGGCCATGGTCACGGTGGTCGTGCCGGTCCCTCGGATCCAGGTGGTCTCGGGGCTCAGTCCCCGCACGTGCACGTGGGGAGCCAGGACAACGCTCTCCTCGTAGATGCCCGGAGTCACGAGCACGACAGATGGGAGCTCTTTCGAGGCAGTCTTTGCGCCCTCGTCGATGGCGGCTTGAATGCTCGCAAAGTCGCTTCCCTCTTGGCCCACGTTGAGCACGCGGTGAAGATGATCACTCGCCGCGTACCGACCATCGTGGTTGTGATCGGCCCTCGCCACCTCGGTGACCAGGTCAGCGCCCCGAAGATCGACGCCGATGGTCCCGCCTGAGATGACCACGCCGCTTCCGGCTTTGAGCCGGGTGTCGGCGTCGTTACCGTCGTCCAAACCTTCCGGCTTTTGCGACACGTCGTCCCAGCCGACACTGTGACCCTGCAAGGAGAAACCTTGCGCCGCGAGCTGCTCCGCGTTTGCGCCGCAGGCCTCCTTTGTCCAGCTTTGAACCTCGGACTTCTCGCGGCGAGAGTCGATGTCCTCTTCGCAGACACCCGCGCCGGTGCTCGGGTCCCACTCCCGCAGGTACTGCCCTTGCGCACACGCGGTGCCGAGTATCGGCTGCGGGCTCGCCGGCACCTCTCCGATGAGCGCGTTCCCTCGCTCGGCAGAGGCGGCGTATGCGACGGAGCCCACCTCCAGGCGGCCGAGCTCTTCGGCGCCTATCTTCCACCCGAGCCACAGGCTCTCGTGTTTTTCGAGATCCGGCAGGGGATTGACGGTCCCGAGCACCGCCTTGAAGACGCCGCCTTCGAGCAAGACCTCGTTTTTCTCGGTCCACAAGACCGCGTCGCTCTTCCGGCCGGGATAAAGCGAAAACCGCATCTCCACGTCGCCGTCCAAGTCGCGACCTACCTTGCTCTCGACGAAACCTTGGACCTCGAGACCGCTTAAGGCCCGCGCCTCGGACGAAACAGGAATCAGCATCCACGCTGCTGCGCAAACTGCGCCGAGCGTCGTAAATATGATCTTCTTTTTATCTGATGTTTTCATTTGTTCGCGACCCAAACTCCGGGACAGCAACCGCCTCTGTCGCTGACCTTCGTTCCCTGACTGACCATGGCGCACTGGATGTAGCGGCAGCCCTCATCACCGACGACATGCTCGCCCTCGAGCACCGAGTTGGCTACAAAAACGGGCGTCGTTTTGAATGAAATTTCTGAGTCGAACCCGCCGTACTCACTCGGACGAAAGTCGCCTGGGCGGTCGGTCACATTTTCATCAACGCCCTCCACGGCGATGACCGCGGCCGTCGCGGTCACGCGAGCGGCTGATATATCCGCCGAAGCGGTCTTGTCGCTGCGCACTCCGACGGCGCCCTCCCCCTGGCCAGCAATCCCGCTCGTGCGCACCAGACTTCGGCTATTATCCCTGCTTTGCAGACCCGCACAGGCGGGGCCCTGCGCGCTCAGCTGCGTCCCCTCGACTTGGGTCTTGGCGTCGTGCCCTTGGGATCTCAAAGCGGCTATCTCGCCGGCCGTCGCGGTCGCGGCGACCTTTGCATTGAAGATCCCAAGCGAAACGGAAGGCCCCGTCTTGTAAACTCGTTTGAGTTCACCGCTATCGATTGAGCCCTTTTCGTTTGTCTCAAGTTCGCCGTCATTAAGCACGCCGACCGTCTCTTGTGCCCCTGCCTCGACCGCGACGTCGATACCGATCAAGCGCCCTGACGCGGTGTTTTGTATTCCAAACACCTTTGTTCCGTTTTGGGCGACGACGCGGGTCCCGAACGCGTCCAGCGAAGCGTTGTTCTCGATGCCGACGCTGACAACCGCGCCGTGGGCTTGAATGACGCCGTCCCGCACGCTCGCGGGGAAGGGCTTTTCAGGAGCCGTGGTGTCGCTCAGAAGACCTATGGCCTGCGCGCCGTCCCCCGCCTCGATATCCACGCCTTTGAGCACGAGGGTCGCGGCCGCGCCGTCGCCGTTGTGGATCCCGATGTTGCGCTCTTCGCCTCCGAAAGCAACGATCCGGCCGCGGCGGGCTTCTAAGTTTCCGCGATTGAGGATCCCTATGTTCTTCTTGCCATTGAATACCGAAACGGAGACGTCGTTCATCTCGAACTCGACCACCGCGTTGTCCACAATGACTCCGAAGTGGTTTTCTCCAGAGCTGCTGACCTCGATGGCCACGTCCTCGACGCGCGCGCCTTGCACTCCCTTCGGCGCTCGCAGCCCCAGGCTGAAGGTATCGATCCCTTTATTTTCGATCTTCAACCTCTTTACGCTTGTGTGATTTGCGAGGGTGACCACCGCCTCCAAGAGCTTTGGGTTGTCCGTAGTCGCATCGGCTCTAATTTTCGTGACCGACTGCCCGCTGCCCACGAGGTGGACGTGGGGCGCGAGCGCGACGACGCCCTCGTAGACACCGGGCTCGACCTTGATGAGGTAGGGCTTTTGCGCCGTGGCCAGGTCTTTTGCGAAATCGACAGCCTCTTGGATAGTCGTATACGTCGCGGTTTCGCCCTTGGAAACCACCAGCATCTGGTCGGAGACCGCGTGACCGTGATCGGTGCGCGCGTAGTCGGCATCGTGAGCGTGATCCGCCCTGGCCGCAACGTTCGAAGCGCCGCTTAGGACTCCAGGCGCCGGAAAATCCACCGAAAAGGTCTTCATCAAATTGGGCGCGGCGCCGGCGATCTCCTGCACCATTCCGATGCCGGGCTCGTACTCGGTGTGATCGTCGCCGTCGCGAAACTCCGCCGGGATGCTCTGCTGATCGAGGTCGGCCCAGACGTGGGCGTGCTCGGCCGGCGCGCAGACCCCGTCGATCTCGTCGATGATCTCTTGAGGCGAGTCGTAGCAGACCTCCTTGGCCCAGCTCTGCACCTCGGACTTGGAGACGCGGGTGTCCAGGTCCGGCGAGCACAGGGGCGCGCCGTCCCAACCTCGTAGGTACTGCCCCTCGGGGCACGCGTTGTCTCCGGACAGCGCAGGCTGAAT
>JAABTR010000573.1 GCA_011389755.1 Deltaproteobacteria bacterium
TTCTTTTCGCCGCCAGAGTCCTTGGAAGCCTCGTAAACCGAGCCCAGGCCGCCGTCACCCAGCTTCCGCTCGATGGCAAAGCCGAACACGTCCGCGCCGTCTTCGATGTCCTCGACGGGAAATCGCTCCTCGTAAATCTGTTTGACCCGGGGGTCCACCATGCCCTTTTTGAGCATCAAGACCGCGTCGGCCAAGGCCTCGGTGCTCTTGTCGCCTCGGCACCAGTCCACGAGGCGCCTGGCAAAAACCGACTTGACCTCGTCGTACAACCCGGCCTCGACCGGGTCGACCCCTAGGAAACTCGAGCAAAGCTCTTTGAGGTTGGCGTTGGAAAACAGCCGTTCCAACTCGCCGCGTAGGATTTCGAGGGCAGATTTCATATTCGACTACTCCCTTGTCGGACCTTCAAACCAAAGCCAAGCAGACGGCTCGTGTCGGGAGCCGTCAACTCCGGGACTCACTGTATAGCAAAAAATCAACTCAGACCGTACAATCTTTCATCAAACCGCGCTCAAAGGGCTTTGACCGCCGCGGCCGAGGAGGTCGCCCGGCGGCCGTCGTCTCCTTCGATGCGAGGACACTATATCGCCCGTCCAAAGCAGGCGTCAAAAGTTTCCCGCTGTGATACCGGACGACGTTATCAAACGACGCGCAACACGAGCGCTTTGAGATACTCACCCTCGGGGTGGTAGATGGACACCGGATGGTCGAAACCCGCGCCGCGGCGCTCGATGACCTGGACATCGCACCGGGCGTCTTTGGCAGCGGCGAAGAGGATTTTGTCGAACAAGCTTCTGTCCACCGCGGCAGAGCATGAGCATGCCAGCATCAGCCCCCCCGGCCGCGTTCTGCGCATCCCCCACATGAAGAGATCCTTGTACGCGCGACCTGCTGCCACCGCGTGCTGGCGGCGCTTGGCCAAGGCAGGGGGATCGAGGATGGTCAGATCAAAGGTCTTGTCTGTACCGCGCAGATAGGCGTTTACGTCCTCGCACACCGTCTCCACGCGCTCCTCGAGACCGTTGAGCGCGAAATTCGCCGCCGCAGCTTCAAGGGCCGGGCGACTGGAGTCCACCGCCGTGACGCTCCTGGCCTCGCCTCTGAGCGCGTTGGCCCCAAAGGCCCCGTGGTAGCAGTAGCCGTCCAAGACATCGCGATCTTTGGACAAGGCCTGCACGAGGCGGCGGTTCTCCCGTTGGTCGAAATAAAACCCGGTCTTCTGGCCGTGCCGGGTGTCCACATCATAGGACAGGCCGTTTTCCCGAATGCGCACGATCTCGGGGGTCTCGCCCGCGAGCTGTCCCGCCACCGCCTGCATGCGCTCCCGATTTGCCGCGCCCTGATCCGGCTTGGCCCAAACCGAAGCCGCGCCCGCGACCCGCTCGAGCGCGGGGAGCCACTGCTCGCTCAGGCTCGCCAATCCGGGAGTGCCCACCTGCACCGTGAGGTGTTTCGCGAGTTTGTCGACTACCAGGCCGGGGACACCGTCGGCCTCGGCAAAGAAGAACCGGTAGGAGTCGGTGTCGCCCGAGATCATCTCGCGCCGCAAGCTGCCAGCCCGCTCGAATCTCTTGGTGAAGAACTCCCGGTCCAAGGCGCGTCTCTCGAACGCAAAGACGCGAAACGCCAGCGCCGACGCCGGGTTGTACGTCCCGACCGCCGCGACGTGGCCCTTCTCGTCCAGCAGGTACGCCGGCCCCGCCTCTTTGGCCTCACAGCCCTCCCTATCGAGGGCGCCGTCGAAGATCCACGGGTGGCGCCCGGCCAAAAGCCCCGACTTGCTTTTCTTCAGTCTGACAACGGGATACTCCATGGTGGACGGACATTACGCACCGCCGCCCCCGGTGTCAAAGCGCAAAAACCACAGGCGAATCGTTTTTCAAATATGCCTTCTGAGCCCAGGAGACTTGACCGCGTCCGTCAACGTATAGGATAATTCAATAAGCCCTCTGGGATGTTCGTGTAGCGGCCATTCATTAGTGAATCCCGCTGTACCTAACCCCTGGGTTCAGTTCCTTGCCGTGGTGAGCCAGCCGGTCATCGCGAATCGGACGCCTGAAGCGGCAACACGGAACCCACCTAGTCAGAGGACGCGGGGTTAGAAAGCCGCTCTTACGGCATCAGCGGAGGGTTTTTTTTTATTTGGAGCTCGCCTAGACGCGAACGGGGGTGGCTTTGAGAGAGGCCTTGCCCTCTTTTTCGTAGACCTGAAACTTCACTTGCGCGCAGTTGTACCGGGAGATGAGGGTGTCGCGGTTCTTGCGCAGAGTGCCCACGAACCGATCGAAGGTGAGCTGGTCCGTGGACTCGCCCAGCTTACTCTTCAGGCCGATGAACTCCTGGTAGATCTGCTGGAAATAGACCTGCTCCTCTTCGCTTCCAACCGCCGGAACCGCGCCGCCGTTGATGGGTGCCCCGGGTGCCTTCGGCGGCGGCGGAGCGCCTGGAAACCCGGAGAGCGGCGCCTGGCGCCCCGGATTCGGGTGGGCCGGCGGGGGCGGTGGGATGTCGTCCCCCGGATCTCCGGCGAATTTGAAGTTCGCCTCCGAGACGCGGGACTCCCCGCGCGGCCCCAAGATGGCGTCGATGCTCTTGGCCGGCCGTTCCACGTTAGCCGTCTCCATGAGCGCTTTCATCTTGTAATCCGTCAGCTCATTGATGGCCATGGCGATCTTGCGCATGCGCCTGCGAAACCGGTAGACGTTGAGCTGGTCCTTGGGGTCCGAATCCTTGAGGGATTTCACGTGGGCGAGCAGCCTCTTGGCCGGCCGCTGGGCCTCGAGGTAATTCCAGACCCACCCAAAAGCGGTGGCCAAAAGCACACCGAGAATGAGCCAGACAAAGGGCAGCGCCTGCACGTCTTGAGCCGCCGCTTTCTCATAAAACTCCGTCGCCGAGCCCATCACCTCGAGGGGCACCACCAGGGCGTATCCGACGCCGAGCTGGGACGCCTCGCCGCGAGCCTTTCCGTAGACCGCCATGTACCCCGACTCGTCCGAGTCGATGCGCACGGCGTGGGAATACCCCTTCTTGGTGAATTGCTCGGATTTTTTGACCTCATCGAGGGGCTCGGCGATGACCGCTCCTTGGGCCTGGGCCGCGTCCTCGCTCTTGGGCTGGCCCACCGCGATCATCATGTCACCGGCGTAGAAAGCCAGCTGCATCTGGGGAGACAGCTCGCCGGCTAGGGCGTCGTTGACCTTCATCAGGTGAACCATGACCCCCACGTAGCTGCCCTGATCGATGACCGGCCTGGCAGCGGCGAGAAAGATCTCGTTGCCCAGCTTCCACATGTCGTCGCGCAGATACCCGCGCAGCGCCCAGTCAACCGCGGGAAAGCCTTTGAGCACGTAACCGTGCTCGCGTTCATTGGGCCCGACCTGGGCCACCACCCGTCCGTCGCTGTCCAGGGCGACGAGGCGGTCGGCTTTGTACTTGCCCATCTCCTCGTTGCGTTTGCGCAGGACGCCGAGCAGGTCGCCGCGCACCTTCGACGCGCGCTCCGGCGAACCGTTCGCCGCGAAGAGATAGCGGCGCACGGCCGGATCCGCGGTCACGCCGAGCAGGACGTCGAGCCTCGAGCGGGCGTGCAGCTTTAGCGCCACGTCCACCTTGCTCATCTCCTTGTAGAGTACCGATTCGGCGTTATCGGCGCGCTCTCGGTTCACCACGTCCCTTGCTAAAAAAATAACACCAACCGCGATTCCGAGCGCGATCGCAAGCAACATCGTCCAGAACTTGGATACGAACATGTGCCCTCTTCTAAACCGCCTCCGACCTTTTCGAGCCGGGGGCCGCGTGAGTCTCAGCCATCAGTCACTCTTGGCTCTTGTCTTCACCTTTGCCTGGGGACCCGCCCTGCTCGCCCGACGGCGGCTTGACCGCGATCTCGACAAAAGCCGTCCCGCGATGATTTTCAGACACCTCCACCCGCTCGGTGGCGATCCACTTTCCGCGGTGGAAGACCTTGATGGTGTATTGCCCCTTCTCCAGGTTCTCCGCTGAAAAAGAGCCGTCTGCGCTCACCTGCGCCACAACCTGAGCCAAAGTCACCACCACGTAGCCCACGAAGCTGGGCATGAGCCGACAGCGGACCTCGAACGTGCCCTCCTGGGCGAAATCTATGGGCCGAAACGCCCCTTGTGTTTGCCTATCGGGTTGAAAGTCGTCAAGCCCGGGCGAGTACAGCTCGTGCTCGAAGGGGTCCACGCTCTTGAAACGCAAGGTGCTGCCCGGGTGTGTCACCACCACCGTGGGCTCGAGTTTGCCGGCCCGAACCTTGACGGTCTTCACTTTGTTCGGCTGCCCGGGCTTGCCGTCGTCGCTTCGCAAGACCACCGCGATGTCGCTGTCGAATTGCACCGCCGGGGGCCGCGTCGGCAGCACACCGTTGGGCTCCCGCCAATACGAGGCCCGCCGGGCGCTCTCCGCCTCCCGCTCCTGATCGGTGAGCCACTCGAGGTAATCTGAGCTCAAAACGATCTTCCCTTTCACCCGGCCGGCGTCCGCCGCACCTGCGATGAAAACCGCAATGAAAAAAGTTGCCAAAAACGCGCTGAGCCGCATCGATTCCTCCGCGTTGCGATACCTAGGCGACGATAAGGATAATAGGTATACGTCGCATACCATCCTCTATCAATTCGGTTTCTAACAAAGAAGTGTAGCTCGCACACTGCCGGGCCTCAAGCCGCAGGTGAGAACTCCTCAACCCGCAGCCGTAACTCGGCCGCGCCTGGCGGCTCTTCGCACCTCCGACGGGACGGCGAAACGCCTGTGGAGCCACATCCACTGCGCGGGCCGCCGCTCGACCCAAGAACCCAGAACGTCGTTGATCCGCTGGGTCAGGCCCTCGACATCGCACTCCAAACAGCTCAGCGGTGGCTCCACCACGATAAGGTGCCGCCCCGGCCCGACGCGCTCGATCCGAACGGGGAGCACCGGCGCCCCGCTTCGAAGCGCGAGCCGCGCCGCCGCCGTCGAGGTCCACGCGGGCCGCCCCAAAAAAGAGGCCAAAATTCCGCCTCGCCCGGGCCCGGTGCGCTGATCGACCGTCAGCCCCAGCGCACCGCCCGAGCGCAACCAGGTGA